>NZ_CALIMQ010000041.1 GCF_938045535.1 uncultured Campylobacter sp.
TTTTACTAATGCAACCATAAAAAATATAAGTAGATTAAAAACAATAATTCCAATTAGCGATGATGGTGTAAGCAGTCTAAAAGTCCTTATGATAGGTTCTAAATCAACTAAATTTTTAACCCTTTTTGTTTCGCCATTTATAATAAATTCGATTGTTTTATTTGTAAATTTGGTTTCGCATTTGTTTTTGATGATATAATAATAAAATGTAGCTACGATATGCAAAACGCCAAGCCCAAAAAAAGCCCATAGAAAAATATTGCTAACATTTGCAATCCCCATATAATCAGCATAAACCAATAAAACAAGCACCGTTCCGCAATGAGAAAAAAAGAATAAATTTGAAAGAAAGAATTCGTAAGGATTTTTTATAACAATCGGTTCTTTATCGTAGTCTCTTTGATTGAAATCGTTTAAATTTGCGTTTTCGTTTGAGTTTAAATCCCGTTTTTTAACATTTTTATTCCAGTTTTCAAAATTTTCCAAATTTTATCCTTCCGTTTTTTTGCTTTTCTTGCCATTGTGGGTAAACTTTGCAAGCGAGCAATCTGTCGGCAGTGAATGTTATAAAATCTCAGTCCTTTTCTCACCTTGATTTGGTTGCTTTTACGAATTCTATATCCACCTTACTTAAGCAGTTATAAATTCCTCGTGAGCCTTTAGCCGCTTCACTTACTCCAGCCCATTCGTAGATCAGCTCATCGATAAGAGCAGCCTTAGAGCCTTGTTTTACGGTGTTAGAATTCTCGTCTATCGTTATCTCTTTGTAGTTTAGATCGATACTTTTTATATTATTATCTGCAAGCGAGCTTAGCTCCCCTTCATCGGTAATGCCGCTAGAATTCGTACCTTTCCAAATTTTAAGCTTATTAAATATCTCGTCCTTTTCATCTATTACGTTGTCACCATTTAGATCATAGGCTTTTAGGGCTTCATAGCCATTGGTTGCTTTTCTATCGGTATATCCGTAAGCGGTATTTGAAACAGTGTGATTTCCAAATAGCTCATTTCCATTGTCTATTTTACCGGACACTATCCCTCAAACAGATCAAAATTTTATCCGCAAACTGCCTAAATTTTAAAACTCAGCTTTTTACAATGGGCGATTTAGAATTTTAGAAAGAGTGAGCGCGGAAGCGAGGATAAATTTATCCGCGTTGTGCAAATTTTGCGTCACAGTATTCGCGCAAAAGCGGAAAGCGGCAGTAAATTTTATCGGGTAGCGCCTTTTTTATGTGCTTAAGCAATGCGGATTCGCGCTAATAATTTTCCCGCGATACTACATAATCTTGGTCATCTGCATTAAACCATCACTATTTTCGCGTAGTCTTATTTTCATACAGGTATGAAATAAAATTTCAGAATTTCAAATTTTGCGCCGTAAATTCCTAACTATTGCCGTATGATTACATTATTATGTATATGTATTTAAATCGTGGCAAATTTAGTTTCGAGCGATTCTAATATCTCGATTGAAGCACCGTATTAAATTTGAAATTTATCTCAAAAGAGATAGCCGTGCCTTAAAGACTCACTGAACGATCAGCTTGCCCCTTCGCGCGCCAAAACGACCTTGAAAGTTTTTAAAATAATTACGATATCGTTCCATATCGACCAGTTTTTCATATACCACGTATCCATGCCGGCCCTGGTCGCAAAATCGACATCGCTGCGCCCGCTCACCTGCCAAAGCCCCGTAATGCCGGGCTTGACGGCCAGGATGAGATCTGCATATTCGCCCATATCTTTGCGCTCATATTGCGCGCACGGGCGAGGGCCTACGATGCTCATTTCGCCCTTTAGGACGTTGATCAGCTGCGGAAGCTCATCAAGCGAGCTTCTGCGCAAAAAATTGCCCAGCTTCGTGATGCGCGGATCATGCTCGTATTTGTGATATTTTTCAAAATACTCCACCTCTTGCGGATTTTGCTTTAGATACTGAGCTAAAATTTCATCACCGTTTTCTTTCATCGAGCGAAATTTCAGGCATCCAAACGGCTTGCCGCCAAACCCCATTCTTTGGTGCGAAAAAAATATGCGTCCCTCCGGTTCTTTTAGCTTCATCATTAGCGCTATTACGCCGAAAATCGGCACCAGCAAAGGAAGCGCTAAGAAAATTAGCGCCAAATCAAGCCCGCGTTTAAGCGCTAAATTTAGAGGACTTTTCAGAGAATTTCGTATCGCAAAGAGGCTGGTGCGTGATGCAAAGACGCTGTAAATATAGGTCTGCGTAAAGTCGTACGAACGCAGCACCGGGGTGAATAAAATTTCTTTATTTTCCCTGATGTTACTCTCGATGAGCTCGTTTAAGGCACTCGCTTCGAGCCTGCTTCCGCCGATAAACAGTACGTCGTAATCCCTGCCTAGCGCTCTTACATATCCAAGATATGTGCTTCCTAAAACAGAGCTTTCAAACTCCTCGCCCTCGCCTAAAATTTTCGCCCTCTTTTTCCATAAGCCAAATTTAAAAAGCTTCCTTTTCGTTACGAGCTTCAAAAGCGGCAAAACCACCGCCATAAAGGCGAAGCTCAAAATAAAGCTGGCACGCGAAAATTCGTAATTAACTTTGATTAAAGCAAGCAGCGCCAGGCTTAGCAAAAGCCCCAAGAAGCAGCTTTTTACTAAAATTCTACTCTCGTGCCAAAAATCATACCGCCTCGAATAGATCCCCTGATAGAAAAACAGAAATATCATTATGACGTAGGACGGCGCGAAGCCTTGATACCTGCCGACGTCCAGCAGCACGTTATCGCCGTAGAGCAGATTTTTAAGCACCACGGCAAGCCCGAAGCAAAGCCAGATGCCGAAAATATCGACCGCCAAGATTATCAAAACGCAGAGTTGCTTTTTCATCCTAGCTCCTATTAAAATCGTCTTGCAGGCGCACGATATCGTCCTCGCCGGTGTAGCTGCCGACTTGAGCTTCGATTAGCACGACGGGGATTTTGCCTTCGTTTGCGAGGCGGTGGACCTCCCCCATCCTGATGAACGTCGATTCATTCTCGCGCAGCAAGAAATTCCGCTCACCCACGGTCACGGTCGCAGTGCCGCTAACGACGATCCAGTGCTCGTTGCGATGGTAGTGCTTCTGCAGCGATAGCCGCTTGCCGGGCTTGACGACGATGCGCTTGATCTTGTAGCCGCGCTCATCTTCCAGCACCGTGTAACTGCCCCACGGGCGGTGCGTCGTTACGTGCACGCGTGCCAGATCGCTATCCTTCAGCCGCTTTACCACCTGCTTTACTTTTTGAGTAGAGCCTTTTTTGCATATGAGCAGGGCGTCCTTGGTATCGACTATAGCGAGATCCTCGACGTCTATAGCGGCTATCGTGCGGCCCGAGCCGATGATGAGATTGTTTTTAGAATTTAGAGCGATATTTTGCTCGCTTGCGGTGTTGCCGTTCGCGTCTTTAGGCAGCTCGGCGTCTAAGCTATCGAAGCTTCCCAGATCGCTCCAGCCGATATCTGCGGGCACGACCTTAGCAAGGCTCGTGCGCTCCATAACTGCGTAATCGATGCTATCTGAGGGGATCTCTTGCATATCGCCTAGTTTAATTCTAATCGGATTTTCCGCATTAGAATTTTTGTGCGCACGGATGCAGGCTTCATAAATTTCAGGACTTTGAGCCTTTAGTTCGCTCAAAAATACGCCCGCTTTAAACATAAACATGCCGCTGTTCCAGTAAAAATTCCCAGCCGCTATGTAGCTTTGCGCCGCCGCAAGCTCAGGCTTTTCGTGAAATTTTAACACGTCCTCGCCGCTTGCTTCGATATAGCCGTAGCCCGTATTTGCATCCGCGGGCTTGATACCAAATGTCACCAAAAATCCCTGTTTTGCAAGCTCATGTGCACGCAAGACGCTGTTTTTATACGCCGCTTCGTCTTTAATTAGATGATCGCTCGGCGTTACGAAAACGATCTCCTCGGCCTTTAGGCTCAAACATGCAAGCGCGATCGCAGGAGCCGTATTTCTGCCGACGGGCTCGAGTAGAAATTTCACGCCGCGCGCGCCTAAAACCTCAAGCTGATCAAGCGCCAAAAAATACTGCTGCTCGTTCGAGACGACGAGCGTGCGCTCGCATAGCGGGGAGTTTCGCTCGTAGCTCATCATAAAAAGCGAGCGATCGTCAAAGAGGCGCACGAACTGCTTTGGCATAAGCGTGCGGCTGATGGGCCACAGCCTCGTGCCGCTGCCGCCGCTTAGGATTATATTAGTCATTTAGGCCATCCTTAAATTCCTCATATTTTTTCTCGACGTAGCTTTTGATCTCGGCCTCAAAGCGTGCGCGCGAAAATTTTAAAGAATTTTCTCTGATTTTTACAGGCTCAAATTTATCATAATTTTGCTCAAATTTAGCTACGGCGGCGAGCAGCTCCTTTGTATTTTGCTCCATAAAATACAGTCCGCTCTCGCCGTCAAGCACCGTCTCGCGAGCGCCGCCGCGCCCGAAGCAGATCGCCGGCGTGCCGCATGCCTGCGCTTCTACCGGCGTAATGCCGAAGTCCTCTTCGGCGGCAAAAACGAACGCCTTAGCCCGCCCCATGAGATCCGCCATCGTTTCATCGCTCGCAAAGCCCAAAAGCTCGACATTTTTGCCCGCTTTTGATTTTATTTTGGCCATATCGGGTCCGTCGCCGATAACGAGCAGCTTTTTATCCGTCTGCGAAAACGCCTCGACGATGAGATCGATCTTTTTATACGGCACCATGCGTGAGGCGGTGAGGTAGAAGTCCTCTTTGGCTTCGCGCAGCGTAAATTTATCGACATCCACGGGCGGATAGATGATGTCGCTAGGCTTGCCGTATGTTTTTTTGATACGGCGCGCGATGTAGCAGCTATTTGCAACGTAGTGATCCACGCGATTTGCGGTGCTCGCGTCCCAAAGCCTAATTTTATGCAAAAAATACTTCGCCAACATGCCCTTTAAACCGCGATCCAGCCCGCTTTCGCGCAAGTACTGATGATACAGGTCCCACGCATAGCGGATCGGCGTGTGTACATAGGCGATGTGAAGTTGATTTGAGTGCGTCAGAACCCCCTTTGCGACGGCATGTGAGCTGGATAGTACAACGTCGTAGGCACTTAGATCAAACTGCTCGATCGCGAGCGGAAATAGCGGCAGGTAGTTGCGGTATTTGTCCTTCGCAAAGGGCAGCTTCTGGATAAAGCTCGTGTGAGC
>NZ_CALIMQ010000042.1 GCF_938045535.1 uncultured Campylobacter sp.
TTTCCTTCGCAAAACGTATTGAAGCGCAAAGGCAGCCACGCCGAAGTAGGCGTATAAATTTGCCCTGGAAAACAAAGATAGAGATGTTCTTATCGTGCTTAGCAACGTGAGCGCGCGCACTAAAGAGCTGCTAAGCCTAAAAGAGCAAGCCGCCCAAAATGGATTTATTTTCGAATGCTTTAGAATGCAAAATTTCTTCGCCTCCGAGCACGGCGTCGACGAAAATACGGTAATAGCGATGTTTATCAAGGTCGCAAACAACAAAATAGAGGGCGAAATTTTGATCCCGCCCGTCAATCCTATGAGCGAAAGCGTAGCACAAAAGATCAAAGACGCGGCGGCTCTAAACAGGCGCGATCTGCCCTTTGATGCGGCGCAAAATACCTACGTAACGAAAAAATATATCGCCGCCACACAGGATAAAAGGCTCTGGAGTGCGCGTCAAAGCGAGCTTTATCCCGAGCTTCGCACCTACAAATACTCAAAACGCGTCTTTTTCAAAGCCGATTGGGATAAGGCGTTGCTTGAGATGCGCGGGCTCATAATGGACGATGATCTAAATATCATCGTGCGTCCATTTAAAAAGGTCTATAACTACTCGGAATTTACCTCGCGCAAAAGCCTTTATCCTATCGACATCACAGACGATACGCCCGTGCTTGCCGTGCGAAAGGTAAACGGCTTTTTGGGGTGTTGCACCTACGTAGATGCCCACGAAAGCGGCGCGAGCTTTAACCGCCGCGTCATCTACTCCACGACGGGATCGACCGATAGTAGATTTGCGCAGATGGCGCGCGAGCACTGCTGCAAATTTGAAGAGATTTTCAAACGCTATCCAAATAAAACTTTTTTATTTGAGATCACCGACGAGAGCGATCCGCACATTGTAGAAGAGGAGCTTGGAGAGACTTTTATCGGACTTATCGACGTTAAAACCGGCGCGCAAGAGAGCGAATTTGAGCTGGATAAGATCGCCGCAAGTACCGCTGGCGCACTAAAAAGACCTTTTTATAAAGATGGCGAGCAGTATCTAAAAACGAGCTTTGCGGAGCTTAAAAATATAGTCAAAGAGGCGAAATTCGAGGGCTTTATGGTGTATATCCCAAGCCAAAACGATTTTTGCTTTAAGATGAAAACGCCTTATTATCTCGTGAATAAATTTTTTGCTCGCAGTAAAAACGAGGCGCTTTCCGGCAAACTGGATAAAACCAAGCTCGATGAGGAATTTCACCCATTGGTCGATCACATCAAAGCAAACGAGCGTGAATTTAGATCCCTTGACGAGCAGGGCAAGCTAGGCTTTATAAAAGAATTTTTAGAAAAAGTTTAACGATTATCGTGCGAATATTTGACGCCACGTAAATTTACGTAAAGCTCAAATTTGATGCGGCGATTAAAGCTTAAAGGAAAAATGATGATATTTTTTACCTCCGATTTGCATTTTTATCACGGCAATATTATGAAATACTGCCCTAAATTTAGGGCTTTTAATGACGTAAGCGAGATGAACGAAAAGCTAATAGAGCTCTGGAATGCCGTAGTGGGGCCCGAGGATACGGTTTATGATCTGGGCGATTTTGCATTTTGTAATAAATTAAAGGATCTAAAAAGCGTCGCACGTAGGCTAAACGGTTCGCATGTGCTGATTCTAGGCAACCACGATACGCTCATTAGCCAAAACAAAGAAGCGCTGCTACGCGAGCTAAAAGATGACGGAAATCCTATTTTTAGCGATATCCTGCACTACAAGGAGCTAAATTTTGACGGCGGCGCGGGCGCGATGAAGGATGGCAAAGCGGGTATGAGCATCTGTATGTTTCACTATCCCGTAGAGGAGCACAACCACGCCTCGAAAGGCTCTTTTATGCTTCACGGACACTTGCACGACCGCGCTTCCAGCCTGGAGGGGCGCATACTAAACGTAGGCTTTGACTCGCACGGCAAAATTTTAAGCTTAGAGGAGATCGTGCAAATTTTAGGGCAAAGGCAAATCGCGGCAAGATATTCGTGATCCGGGCTAAACACGGACAGCCACAGCATTGATTTAAGCGTAGCCTGCCGCAATATCTTACAAAAGCACCCGCATAATACCGGGATAGACAAAGGGCTCGGCGACATCATCTCGATCGATAAGCGCTGACGCACGAGCTTTACGTGGACGAAAGATAAGCTCGGTATGTATCACGGCGAAGCAAGGCTCGGAGACAAACCGATCGTTTATTGGCCGCTAGGCGGGAAATGATAAAATTTAAGCAGGCGGCAGATAGCGCGAAGGTCGTAAGAGCGCCCAGTGAGAGATGATCAAATTTAGCCTCTTTTGTCTCGTTTGCTCTTTAACCCCGCGCAAATTTTAAAATTTGCCGCACGTTTTAATAAAGCTTCGCTTCGGCAGGGCAGAGCTTATCTAAATTTTAAAATTTATCCGCGTGTAGTCCGCGCCAACGCTCCGAGCGGCAAGAATGGGAAGCGGGGTAGCTTCCGTTCGAGTATCAAAACCCAAAGCGACGCCGCCTTTTGTGCGGGCTATGAATACGGCATGTATGAGATAGCAGAGCAAGGGCGAACTTGATTTGCGCGCCGCGAAATTTTCACGAAATTTTGCCGATTGTCGCGCACGATTTTATCTAAGCTACTGCAAATTTTATCCCTAGCCGCCGCAATCTTGCTTGCATTCATACAGAATTTCACGGAATTTTATAGAATTTTCGCTGCATATTCTGCAAACCGATCGGCGAATTTTTTCGGACGTGACCGAATTGCATGCGTAAATTCTGCCGTCAAATTATAACCTAGCGCAAATTTCGTGGATGGAATCGCTAGCTAAATTTAAACCCGCTCGCAGCTAAGTCTAGCAAGCCCGCCCGCTAAAATTTCGTTTGCGCAGAATTTCATTTGGGTAAAGTTAAAATTCCAGCCGAAACTCCGTCTCTCCAGGCTCGCTTCTGCACGAAATTTTAAGCCCGAGCTCGTCGCAGTATTTTTTCACGATAAAAAGCCCGATGCCAAAGCCGCCGTTGCGCTGATCAAAGCGGGTGTAAAGCTCGAAAATATGCGGCAAATTTTGCTGCGCGATGCCCGCGCCGCTGTTTTTTATGCGAAGCGAGCGCTCGCTTAGGCTCACCTCGACGCAGCCGAGCTCATCACAATATTTTATCGCATTGCCAAGCAGATTATCGATGATCTTTCGTAGCTTAAACTCATCCGCACAAAAGGCTACCGGGCGCAGATCGGCGCTTAAGCTTATGCGCTTTTGCTCCGCAGCGACGCCGAAATACCTGGTGCGGCTTTGCAGCAGCTCGCCTAAATTTACCTCTCGCCCGCTGCCGCTTTTGTTTAAGCTTAGCACGGTTAAGTCCTCAAAGAGCGCGTTTATCGTATTTGCGCCCGCCTTGATATTGCCTAGATATTTTTTCGGCCCGGTATCAAAAAGCTCGATACTCATCAAAATCACGCTGAGAGGCGTCTTTATCTCGTGCGTCGTGTCGCGGATGAAGCCGTTTAAAAATTCGATCTTTTCATAAAGCGGACGCAGCGAAAGGCGGATGATAAAATACGCGATCAACAAAATAAGTGCCAAAACAAGCGCGCTCGCGGCTAAAATTTTAAGCTTCAGAGCCGCGAGCTTGCCCTCAAGCGCCTCCGTTTTGATCGCTACGTAGTACTCCGTGCCGTCCTTGGCGGTGAGATTAAACTGCTCGATCCTGCCAGACCCCTCCATATACACGCGCGGCGCGTCATCCTTCGGCTCGAAATCCCGCACGATCTCATCGCTGCTATTTAGATCCGCCGCGTATGCCTGCATGGCGTCGAAATCGCCCTCGTTTAGGCGCCCGCCGCGCGCAAGCTTAGCCTCTAAGCCGTGTTTGAAATCTCTGATCGCAAAGGCATCGCGATCCGCGATAAAAAACTTCTCCCTCTCATAAAATATGCTGCTTATTAGCACTAAAAACAAGATGCTAGTAAGAGTGTAGAGTAAAAAAATCGGTAAAATTTGACGCATTTTGGACACGGCGCGCTCCTAAACATATTTGTAGCCGAACTTGGAGGCGTTTATGATGCGATCCTTGCCTAAAATTTTTCGCAGCTCCGCGATATAAACGCGCAGGCTAAGCTCGCTCGGACTCTCGTCGTAGTCCCACAGCGCGGCGAAAATTTCATCTTTACTAAGGAATTTATCGCGGTTTTTCAGAAGTAGAGCAAGAAGCCGCGCCTGCTTCTGCGGCATCGGCACGGCTCTTCCGTCGCGATAAAGCGTGTGCTGAGCCATATCGAAGCTAAAACCTCCGCCGATATTTTCGCGCAGGGCGGCGTTGTGGACGAAGGTGCGCTTTAGTAGATTATCCGCGCGCAGAGCCAGCTCTTTTAGCTCGAAAGGCTTTTTGAGGTAGTCGTCGCAGCCGCTTCCAAAGCCGCTTTCGACGTCTTGCAGAGTATTTAGCGACGTCGTGAAAATGCACGGTGCTCCGCGCCCCGCCTCGCGCAGCTCGCGAAGCAGCGCAAAGCCGTTGCCGCCGATGATTTTGACGTCGAAGATCCACAGATCGAAGCTCTTTTCGTACGCTAAAGAGAGCGCCTCGTCGTAGCTTTTACTGCCGCTTACCTCGTGCCCCGCGCTGCGCATGTAGGTGCACATCATATCTAGCAGCATCCCCTCGTCCTCGACGATCAAAACCCTTGCCATAGCCCGCCTCCTTGCGTAGAATTTTTGAAATTATACCCTGTGAAATTCCACGTAAAATTTAATTACGAAATTTCGCGGCAAATTTTATCGCAGCGAAACAGCGCGTCTTGGCTCAAAAGTATGCTTACTAAATTTAGGCTTATAAGATTGCTCGCCTAGTATTATTCGCGCGGCGCGGCGCAAGAAACTAAAATTTTACGATATTAAATTTTCACGCCGCGGAATTTTAAAATTTACAGGTAAAAACACTGGGCTTTAAAATTCCGCCGCTACGAAATTCTAAAATTTTAAAATTCTGCGCCGTGTTTCGATAAAACAAAATTCCGCGCAAGTGTTGTGCGGAACTACGTAGCTTGCGCGCGGGCAGCTATTGCTGCGTCATAGGACACACAGCGGCACCCGCGTTTTGATTACACGGCATATCGCCTCTTGGCGGCATTGCCGGACCCGCGCCGTCACCCATCCCTTTATGCGGCATATGGCCGCACTCTCCTGGAGCCGCCTGCGATCTGTGCGGGCCAAACCCGTGAGCGGGCCTTTTAAATTTGCCGAAATTACCGCGATCTTTAAGCTCGATATCGAGCCTATCCGCCTGCTCGACGCTTAGCTTGCCCGCCTGGACGTTATAGTTTTTTCTAAACTCGTCTAGGAATTTCTCGCGATCCTCGACGCTCATAGCGTCGAGGATCTTTTTAAACTCCGTCTTAAATCCGCGCTTGAGATCCCTTGCCTGCGCTCTTAGCTCGCCTGCGCGCTTATCGATCTCAAACGCCGCTTCGCTTAAGTTCTTGGCGTCGGCGCCCGCGACTGCGGCATTGATCTGCTCGGGGCTGCTCGAGCTAAAATCTGCGGCGAACAGCACGCCTGCGACTAAAACGCTTGCTAAAACAATCTTTTTCATTCTCTCTCCTTTGTGAAAGTTGGCATAATTGTAGGAAAAAGTCGTGAAGAAAAAGTTAAGTAAAGCTGCACCGTCAAAATAGCTCGGCATCGTAGATTTAAAGCTTTGATTTAAATTTAGAAAATTTTACGCCGCTGCGGCAAAAACAAAGCGGAAGCGCAATGCGCACAAACAAGGCTAAATTTTAAAATTTTAAGCGGAAAGCAAGAGGTGCGCAGCGCGTAAATTTAGCATAAATTTTGCGCTGCATAGGTTGTGTTAAAGCCCGCCGCGTTTAAATTTAACGGCAAGGCGAGGGTATCTCGGCGCTGCGGACGGCGAAATTTCGTCGCGTAAATTTAACCACAGGGCGGACATGCTTAGAGATTGCGGATGATTAAATTTCATCCGCAACGAGGCTTATTTTATAACGCCGCAGACCATTCTAGCGCCGCCGCCGCCAAGAGGCTTCGGATGATCGCTGTGGTTATCGCCGCCTACGTGAACCATCAGCGAGTGGCCCTTTAGCTCATCTAAGCTCTTGATCTTCGGAGCTAGCACCGGATAGACTGCATTGCCCTCAGCATCGACGAAAAGTGCAGGCAGATCGCCCTTGTGGCCGCTATCGTCCCAAGCAAACGAGTGCTTTTTGGTATCGCTCGGATCCCAGTGGCCGCCCGCTTTCATGCCTAAGCCCTTCTCGGTCGCGCCGCAGTCGGCGTTTTGATGTACGTGAAAGCCGTGCACGCCGCTAGTAAGACCCTTTAAATTCGGGAAAAACGCCACGCCGTAGTTCGTCTCGACCGCTACGACCTCGCCTACGCTCACGTTACCCTTCTCGCCCAGCTGCTCCATCGCGATGACGAGGTGCTTGCCGGTCTTAGGGTCAAAATTTTGCATATCGCCGTGCTCGTGAGCGATCAAGGCGCTTGCGACTAAAATTGATGAAATTAGAAATTTCTTCATGATAAATCCTTTAAAGTGAAATGTGAGTGTAATTTTATCCAAAAATACTTAAAAAATAATTTTTCTTATTTAGATAAATTTCGCTTTTTATCTAAAAGGTTTATCGCGAAGAATAAAATCAGGCTAAAAATTACGAGCAAAACGCTTAAAATCAGTGCCCGCTCGTTCTCTCCGTCATACACGGCATTGTAGATCGCAAGGCTTAACGTATCGGTCTTGCCCACGATATTTCCGCCCAGCATCAGCGTGATACCCACTTCGCCAAGCCCGCGCGAGAGCGCTAAAATGAGCGCGGAGCCGAGCGTTTTAAGCGAGCTAGGAAGGATGACGAAGAGGAAAATTTTAGCTCTGTTTTTGCCTAAAATTTGCGCGGCTTCGATTAAGCTTTTCGGAAAGAGCTCAAAGCTCGCGCATACGGGCTTTACAAACAGCGGCAGTCCCACCAAAAACGCGGCGATTACCAATGAAGAAAAGTTAAAAACGATGTCTAAATTTAATGCAGAGCCGATAAATCCACTCTTTCCGAAGATGTAAAGAGGCAAAAATCCCGTTGCGATCGGCGGGAAGATGAGCGGAAAAATCACTAAAATTTCGACGATCTTTTTAAATTTAGCTTGGCTGAAAGCTAAAAAATACGCAATTGCTAGCCCTGCCGTAATCAGCAGCAAAAAGCTGCAAAACAGGGCTTTGACGCTTAAAAGCAAAGGATGCGTGATCCAAGCGATGTCGCTCATTTAAGACCGAATTTTGAAAAAATCTCTTTTGAGCGGTCCGATTTAAACTCCTTCATCACCTTTTCGCAAAGCGCCTGCTCGCTGCACGCGCTAAGCATTGCGATGCCGATGTATGCGGGGCTGTAGAGGCTCTCGTCGATGTAGATGATCGAGCCGAACTCATCTTTTTTGGCGACCGCTTCGGTGCTGTTGATAAAGCCCGCCTGCACCTCGCCGTTGATGACGTAAGCGACTACCTGCGGCACGCCCGCGACGGCTAAAATTTTATCTTTTACCGGCTCCATCTTGGCGTTTTGTAAAAACTCGTTCGTTCTGATACCGTAAATCGCCTTTTTGGGATCCGGCATCGCGATTTTATCGAACTTTGCGATCTCGGAGACATCGTTTATTTTGATATTTTTCGGCGTCACCAAAACGAGCGTGCCGCGCCCGACGCGTTCAAATTTAGTGATATTTAGATCGCTTTTTTTCAAAAACGCCTCGTCGCCCACGATGAATGAAATTTTATTCTCGCGCGATTGAATAACGAGCTGGCCGAGGTTGGCAAACGATCCCGCCACGTCCATGCCCTCTTTTTTCAAATTTTCGATCACGGCCGAGACGGGCTTTTTGTATCCGCCGCCGGCTGCGATTATCAGCTGAGCCGCGCAGAACGAAACGCTTGCCGCAAGCGCCAAAATAAATGCAATTTTTTTCATGAAAATCCTTTTTTTGAAATTTTAAGAATTCTACAAAATATACTCTTATTTATTAATAAATTGCGTTTTTATGCCCTGTTTTAGACTTCTGCGCCTTAAATTTAAAATTTAATATTTAGATAAATTCTATCTTTCCGCCTAGATCGCACACGCCCTGATTCCAAACCGCCGAGCTTACGAGCACGTCTGCGCCGGTAGCTGCAAACTCTGCGCAGTTATTTTTATTTATACCGCCCGCGGCGCAAATTTTAACCTGCGGCGCCGTCTCATCTCGCTTCAAAACGCAGGCTCTAAGCTCGCTAGGGCTCATCTTATCGCACATTATCGCATCCGGCGCGTATTTTAAGAGCTCGCTAAATTCGCCCTCGCTCGCCACTTCGATCATGATCTTTCGCTCTGGCGCGCGCTCTTTAAATTTAGCGATCTGCGCGCAAAACTCGCTAAAGCTCGCAAACGCGCGGATATGGTTTGAAAAAAACAGGACGCTGTCGTGCAACCCTAGGCGGTGCATGCTCCCGCCGCCCGCGATCAGCGCATTTACGCAAAGCTCCTTCGCAAAAGGAAAACTCTTGCGCGTCGCACCCAGCACGCAGCGCGGACTAACTTCTCGCATCAGCGCAACCATCTCGTGCGCGTAGGTTGAAATTTTGCAGGAGTATTCAAACACGATCTGAACGATCTTCCAAGCTTTATGCAAGCTCTCAAAGCTTCCCCGCACGCTAAAAATTTCTTCTCCCGCGCAAAATACGCTTCCCTCGCGCGCTAGCCGCTGCGTCTCGCAACCAAGGCGCGCCGCTACTTCGCGCGCGATCTGCCCACCGCTAAAAATAAGATCCTGCCTCGTTACGATCGAAAGCCGCGCGGGCGCGCCCAAATCCACGCAGCCGCACAAAAGCTCGGTCGTAAGATCCAAAAACGCGCCGTCGCTAGCGATTAGATCGTCGATTTTACTCTGAGAAATAAACATCTCTAGCCTACGAAGTGAATTTTAGCGGGCTCAAAGCGCGAGTGCGCCTTTGTGACGCGAGACGGAAAGCCCAAAGGCATAATGCAAAACGCCTCCAAATGCCCAGGCAGATCCAAAATTTCTCTTACACGCTCCATCGCGTAAATATCGGGCGCTACGCCCAGCCATGTGGTGCCAAGCCCTAAATGGTGCGCCGCCAGCCAAAGATTTTCTGCCGCACAAGCGCAGTCGTAGCGAGCGTAGGGCTGGAATTTTAAGCCGCTTTTGCGCGTGCAGACCACGATCGCAAGCGGCGCGTCTTTCGTGCAGCCGCCGTAGGTGCCGACGCTGCTAAGTAGCGTAAGCGTGGTGCGGTCGCGCACTACGTAAAACTCCCATGAGCGCTGATTGCCCGCGCTAGGGGCTTGCATCGCGGCTTTTAGCACGAGCTCGATCTGATCGTCGCTCGGCATTTTTTCGGTAAAATTCCGCACGCTCATGCGTGTAAAAATTTCATTCATCGCTGCTCCTTTAAATTAAATTTCTAAATTCCGCTTTTTGCGAGCGGTAAAAAATGGAATTTAGAAGTAAGCTTGCCGCTGTGTTTGCTTGAGCCTTGCTTACACGTTGCGCTTATTTAGGCGCTACGCGGCGGCCGATGCGCGCTAATTTAGTTTTGCTTGCCTGGGTGCGCCTCTTTTTGCATCAAAAAGCGCTCAAAACTGCGATAAAATTTCAAATCGCGCTGCTGCGAAAATCCGCCGCAAAGAACATCCGCTCAAACTCAGCTTGCTTAAATTTCGCTCACGAGCAAGCTTGCGATCCGCGTATTTAAATTTTAATCCTAGGCCGCTATCTGGCTTGTTAAAACTGCGCGCCGTATACATCGGCATGCGCGTGTAGCTCGCGTGGTCCTTAAATTTCATCTCGCGCCGAGTCTGCGTCGATCTTTGCGGATAAAATTTTATCCTTCGCAGCAATGAAATTTCACCTTCGCGCCGAACAAATTTTATCTTCGTCATCCGGTAAAATTCCGCTTTCGCCGCTTTTGAATTTTAATCGCGCGCGTCCGCAAAGCACTTGCCGCGCCGTACCGCATGCAAAGCGCACTCGGATCGTAAGCTCAAAATATCTAAAATTTAACCGCCAAACACGACTAAGCGGAGCCGCACGCCGAAACGCTATGAAATTTAAGCGTCAAGCCTGCTCGCCTATCAGCCTGCGCACGACGTAGCTTGCGATGAAAAGCCCGAAGCTCGCGGTCACTCCCATGAAGCTGCCCATCGATTTGACGCGCGGCGGCTCGCTCGAGCAGACGACGTCAAAATCGCCCGCAAAGCCGTGCTTTCGCAGCTCGTATCTGATCTTGCGCGCGAGCGGATCGCCCTGCGTCTGCCAGATTGAGCGGATTTCGATTCTAGCGGGATCGAGTCTCTTTGCGCCGCCCATCGAGCTTACGAAGTCTACGCCCGCCTCGCTGCAGCGCAGCGCAAGCGCGATCTTAGCGCCCACGTCATCGATCGCATCGATTACGAAATCAAATTTTGCCAGATCAAATTCCGATAAAAATTCCTCATCAATCCTAGCGGCGATCGGCGTTATGCCCTTAAATTTGCGTGCGAAAACCTCGCATTTTAGCTCGCCTACATGCTCGCTTCCAAACTGGCGATTTTGGTTGGTTATCTCGAAGCGATCGCAATCGATCACGCTTAGATTTACCGCGCCGCTGCGGTACAGCGCCTCTATCGCCGCTCCGCCCACGCCGCCGCCGCCGCAGATTAAAATTTTAGCGCTTTGAAGCCTTGCAAAATCCTCGCCGAAAAGCAGGCGCGAGCGCGAAAAGCGGTCTACTACAACTTCACTCATTGTTTTTCATCCACCTTTCTAGCGCGCTCATCTGCTCGTGCGCGGTCAAATTTAACTTAATCGGGCTTAGCGTTGCCCGCCCCTCAAAAAGTGCCGAAATGTCGCTGTTTTCGTTTTTGCTCGCATCAAAACTGAGCGTAGATTTGCCGAGCCAATAATACTCCATCCCGCGCGGATTGCGGTTTAGCTGTGCGTCGGTGTCGTAGAGCTTCTCGCCGCATGGCGCGACTACTAGCCCCTTGAAATCTTGCTTTGAAACGGCAGGGACGTTTAAATTTAAAAACTGCTTTGGCGGCAGCGGAAAGCCGTTTTTGAAAATTTTCCCCACTAGATCAACCGCGAGCTCGCACGCGAGATCAAATCCGTATCGCTGCAGCGAATCCGCGACGTAAAATTGGCTCACCGCGAGCGCAGGAATGCCTTGCAAGACCCCCTCCATCGCGCCTCCGCACGTGCCCGAATAGGTCACGTCCTCCGCGACGTTGGCGCCGTGATTTATGCCGCTTATCACAAGATCGGGCTTGCGGTTATACAGCGCGCGGAGCGCCAAATACACGCAGTCTGCGGGCGTAGCGTCATCGAGTTTGAAAAATCCGTCGTCAAGCTTGATAAATCTAAGCGGACGCGTGAGCGTGAGCGAGTGCGAGCAGGCCGATTTTTCCGAGCTTGGCGCTACGATGGTGACGTTTGCGACCCCTCTTAGCGCGCTTGCAAGCTCCAAAAGTCCGCGCGCTTCGAATCCGTCGTCGTTGGTGATTAAAATTTCTTTCATATTCTCTCTTTAGCTAAAATTTCATGACAGACCTATTAGAGCGGAATTCTGTCTGTAAAATTTTAGCGCTTAATTCTTTACTATGCAAAAATTGCTATTTAGCTTGCGTGGCATAAAATTTCGTCGTGCCAAATTTTTTCGCAAAAATTCCATCACGAACTTAGATCACAAAATTCATAGAAAAATTCCGCCTTTTTGCTACGAAATTTTATCTTTTTTTGCTACAAATTTTATAGCCTGCCACGTAATTTCATCGCCTAAATTTCGCTTTCGAAATTCCTTAAATTAAATTTTGCGACCGCACTCCGCAACTCGCCACAAATTCCGCCTTTTAAATTATCGTAAAATTTTACACCACGAAATTTTGCTTTCGCGCCGATGCAAATCCGCGGCATAAAATTACGCTAGACTTATCTATAACCCTGCTTTGCGGCATATCTCCTCGCTCACCTGCGAATCAAGTAGGTGCGAGCTCGGATAATCGTAGAAAAACCGGTGCACTTCACGCACTCCGCTTCGCAATAAAGCTCGCGTACTAGGTGCGTTGCAGTCATTTTCGGTAATATCCTTGGTTAGCAATTTGAGATATTTTTGCCGATCGGAGCTTTTCAGGCTCGCCCAGCCTGGGCTTAGCGAGTAGGCGTAGATCAGATCGCTTCCTTGTGCGCTAATTTCTTCGAGGAAGGCAAACTGCGCAACCTTAACATGGGGTTTTGCACCGCCCGTGTCCGCTGCGATCTCGCTAGCTGCGGCTTTAGCGACGAGTGCGGGCGAGCCTAACTTACTAAGCGCCTCAAAGCGTGCAGTTACTGCGGGATCCTCGGTGACTTGACGCTTTTGGTATTTAGCCGCGCCGCAACCGCCTAGCAACATCACGAACACGCCGCATAGCGCTAAAATTTTAAAATTTCTCATCTTAAATCCTTTGTCGGTTTAATTTTAGCACATTTTGCTATAATTGACAAAAATTCAAAAGGCTAAATTTGAAATACCTAATCTCTTGCTTAGAGCCCTCGGCGAATCTGCATTTCAAAGAGGTTCTTGAGCATCTTAAAAAACTCGATCCCGCTTGCGAGATTTGTGGAATTTTCGATGAAAAGCTAGGCTCGCCGCTATATAAAAGCAGCGAATTTTCGGCGATGGGCTTTATAGAAATTCTGCCGCTAATTTTAAAAGCCAAGCGCGCTATAGCGCAGATGACGCGGCTTGCGGCGGAGTGCGATCGCGTGCTTTTGATTGACTCGCCCGCGTTTAATCTACCGCTAGCTCGCGCGATCAAAGAAAGCGGCACGCGCGCGGAAATTTCATATTATATCCTGCCGCAGGTTTGGGCGTGGAAGCCGCACAGAGCGGAGAAGCTGAAGGCGTTTTGCGACAATCTACTCTCCATCTGGCCTTTTGAGGCAAAATTTTTCTGCGCGAATTGTGAGGTAGATAAAGGCGCTGTGCCGCAAGAAGTGGAGAACAAAGACGCTGCAGCACAAGAAGCAAAAGATAAAAATGTTGTGCCGAAAGAGGATACCGCGCGCCCAAGCGAGCAAAGTGCCAAAACCGCAAAGTACTCTTTCGTGGGGCATCCGCTGCTTGACGAGATAAAATTCCAAAAAACAAGCTACGAAAAACAGGACAAGATCGCCTTTATGCCGGGCTCGCGCAGGGCTGAAATTTCAAGATTGATGCCGATTTTTAGAGCCCTTGCGCCTAAATTTGAAAATAGCGAGCGAGTCTTGATAATCCCGCCGCATCTGATGGATCAAAGAGATGAAATTTACGGGCCTCCAGACGGCTTTAGCATCGTAAACGATACTCCTGCCACGCTTAAGGATTGCGATTTTGCCTTCATCTGCTCGGGCACGGCAACGCTTGAAGCAGCGCTCATCGGCACTCCGTTCGTGCTGTGCTACAAAGCGCGCGCGTTTGACGTTTGGCTTGCGCGAAAGCTCGTAAAGCTAAAGCACGTGGGGCTTGCAAATATTATTTTTGATTTTTTGGGCGAGGAGCCGCTGCACGAGGAGCTTTTGCAATCCGAAGTAAGCGCGCAAAACCTACTCGCCGCATACGAGCGCTGCGACGCCGCTAAATTTAAACTTGCGAGCAAGAAGCTGCGAGATTATCTAAAGTTCGGCTCCAGCGAAAACGTGGCAAAAATTTTAACGCAGCCTGCGAGCTAAAATTTTAAGGCTAAAGCTTATATAATTTGATAAAAAGAAAGGAAGATTATGACGACAGAACCAATGACGCTTTACGGATATGAAAAGATCACCTCCGAGCTCAAGGAGCTTCAGAGCGTGAAGCTACCTCACATCGTGCAGCAGATCGACATCGCGCGCGGACACGGCGATCTGAAAGAAAACGCCGAGTACCACGCGGCGCGCGAAGAGCAGGCGTTTTTGCTCTCGCGCATCGCCGAGCTTAGCGATATCGTCTCTCGAAGTAAAATCATCGATCCCTCGACCTACGAGCACGACCGCGTAAAATTCGGCTCCACCGTTACCTTTATGGATGTAGAGACCGAGCGGGAGGAGGTTTACACTATCGTAGGCCTTAGCGAGGCGGACATCTCGCGCAAACTTATCAATATCAATACGCCGCTTGCGCGCCAGCTTTTAGGCAAAGCCGAGGGCGATGAGGTGGTGCTTCAACTACCATCAGGCACACGCGATGTGGAAATTCTAAGCGTCGAATACAAGCCGATTAAATTTGAGAATTAGCGTGAAAAAAGTAGGCATCATCGGCGTTAGCGGCTATACTGGGCTTGAGCTGATTAAGGCTCTACTGTCCCACCCGGGCTTTGAAATTTCGTATTTGGGCGCTTCGTCGCAGGGTGAAATAAGCGAAATTTTCCCTCAGCTGCGCGGCGTGTTTGAGATGCGCGTAGAAGCTGCGGACGCTCGCGTTGCGGCACAAAGATGCGATCTTATTTTCTTGGCGCTGCCGCATGGAAAAGCGATGGAATTTGCCCGCGAAATTTTAAAATTTAAAAACGTCAAGGTAGTCGATCTATCGGCTGATTACCGCCTAAGCCGCGAGCTTTACGAGAAAAATTACACCACGCATTTAGACCCTCGTAATTTAGCCCACGCCGTTTACGGACTGCCCGAGCTAAATCGCGAAAAGATCCGCGCGGCGCGGCTTACGGCAAATCCAGGCTGCTACCCTACCTGCTCCATTTTGGCGCTCGCGCCGTTCGTGCAGCTACTCGATCCCGGTATCGGCGTATTTATCGACGCAAAAAGCGGAGTAAGCGGCGCAGGCAAGGCTCTTAAAACGAGCAGCCATTTCGTAAGCGCGAACGAAAACGCAAATGCCTACTCGCCGATCTCGCATCGCCACGCAGACGAGATCAAAGAGCAGCTGCAAATTTTAAAAGGCGGCGAATTTAGCACGCTTTTCGTGCCGAATTTGCTGCCGATTACGCGCGGAATGCTAGTTAGCGCGTTTGGCGTACTGCAAAAGAGCGTGGATGCAGAGGCGGTGCTGCGGGAGTTTTACGCAAATGAGCCTTTCGTGCGCGTCCGAAGCGAACCCGTGAGTATAAAAAACGTCGTAGGGACGCACTTTTGCGATATTTTTGTAAAAACTGCGGGCGATAGAATTTGGATCAACTCGGCGATCGATAATCTTTTGCGCGGAGCATCGTCGCAGGCGGTCGCAAACGCAAATTTAATGTGCGGATTCGCCGAAGCTACGGCGCTGCCGCGCATCGCGCACGGAATTTAAGCGATGAACTTTTTTGCAAAAGCCGTCACGCGCCGGAGCCTAAATGCAAAATGATCAAATTCAGACGATAAAACCGGGCGCGATCTTTATCGGCGATGCGCACGCAGGCGCGAGCAGACCGCAATTTTTGAAATTTCTGCGTGCGCTGAAGGCCGAACCCACGCCGCCGCCTCAAATTTTTATGATGGGAGATATGTTTGATTTTTTGGCAAATACGACCTACGTGCAGCGCTTCTACGAAGAGGAGA
>NZ_CALIMQ010000043.1 GCF_938045535.1 uncultured Campylobacter sp.
CCTTATTGTCGTCTGTGATGAAGGATTAGTTGGTGAAAGATTTGAAACAATGACACAATTATCCAAGGAATTACCGTTTTCTTAAACTTTATGGTATACTTCCTATGACAAATGGAAATGAAGGGGGATAGAAGGAAATGGCTAAACATAACCTAAGTCCACAAAATGGTGAATTAAAAGAATTTGGGGATTCATTTGCAAAATATTCACGTAAAAATACAAGTTGGCTTTATTTATTATTTATCATTATTGTATTATTTGGAGTCGTTTATTTATTTAATACGGTATCTAAGCGTACAAAAACACCAATTGAGGCTTATCGAGAAGAGTTTATTCAATTAAAAGACCAAATTCAAAAGCAAGAGTTAAAAATTGAAGAATTAGAGCAACAAATCAAACAATTGTCTGAAAAACCATAACATTTTAAATGAAAAGAGTGAAAATTTTTCGTATTTTTTCACTCTTTTCATTATTTTATTAAGGAATCATTTGAGAGCTTTTCTAAATTTGTTCGGAAATAGGCTTGTAAAAGGCTTTCAATTGTGCTATACTGACTATAGTGTTTTTGTTAGGGATATAAATGGGTTTTAAGAGCTCCTTTTTGAACCACAGGCAGAAATATGAATAACCGTGCTTTTGGCACAAGGAGGAAAATGTTCATGGAACAAGGTAAAGTAAAATGGTTTAACGAAAAAAAAGGATTTGGATTTATTTCAGGAGAAGATGGAAATGATTATTTCTTACATTTCTCAAAAATTAATAAAGAAGGATTCAAAACAGTTAACGAAGGTGAAGAAGTAAGTTTTGATGTAGAAGAAGGACCAAAAGGACCTCAAGCAACAAATGTAATTTCTCAATAATCGATTAATTAATTTTGTGTAAAAAAGGCTGTTTCAAAATGGTAAATTTTGGGATGGCTTTTTTCTTTATTTTGGATACAATATATGAAAGCGAGGAAATATTATGTTGGTAGATTATCATATGCACTTTGAATATGGAAGTTATGACGAGAATTATGTAAATCCTTTTTTTGAAAAGGCAAAGGAAATGGGGCTGACAGAAATAGGGATTACAGAGCATACCCATGGATTTAAGGAATTTAAGGACTTGTATTATGATGAGTTAATTTTGGATGATAGTGAAACTGGAAATTTTCAGAAAAAATGGCTTGAACAGAAAACTAAATTTGTACATACATTGGATGAATACAGGGATTTTATAGATAAATTAAAAGCAAAAGGCTATCCAGTAAAATTTGGAATTGAAGTTTGTAATTTTAGAAATCAGGAAAAAGTTAAGGAAATATTATCTAAATATGACTTTGATTATTTAATTGTTTCAATTCATTTTATTAAGGGGTGGGGATTTGATTTTAGTGCTTTGAAGCATAAATTTACAGATGGTAATTTGGTGCAAATTTGGAAGGATTATGCAAAAGAAATTGAAGATGTGGCAAATACAGGAATGTATGATATTTTGGGACATCCATTCAATTTGAGATTGTTTAAAAATATTCCTGAGAAGAAAGATGTTGACAGATTGCTTGAAAGTACAGCTAAATGCCTGAAAAAGAATAATATGATTGTAGATGTAAATACTGGTACGTTTTATCGGTATCCAATTAAGGAAATTACGCCGTATAGGGATTTTATGGAATATGTGAAAGAATATGACATTCCTGTAATTTTATCAAGTGATTCACATTATTCTGAACATGTTGGGATGAAAATAAAGGAAGCGGGAGAATATGTGAAGGAATTTGGAATTACTGAAATGGTAACTTTTGATAAAAGAAAGAGAAAAATGGTTGAAATTGGATAATTAATAGTATTAGATGACTTAAGTTTTTTATCTATACAATAGGTTAAGTTCCTTGTTAGCAAATAATAAAAATATAACTTTATTTAAGTTCAATAATAAAAAAATGGGGATTGTCTTAAAATACAAGATAATCCCTTTAATTTTATTGTTTTTAATTTTTTCTTTTTTTAATGTCTTCCCAATCTAGTGTTGTTGAAAATTCCTTCATAAATGCAATTAATATTCCTAAGAAAATTCCTAAAAATAATGAACCAGCGATAACCAGCTTTTTATTTAAAGAAGGTTTTGTTGTAGAATTTATAAATTTTACAACTGGATTTGGATCATTTTTTAACAAACGGTAATATGCCAGTCTTGATACAAGAGTGTCTGTTAATGAATCTTTTGTGGTTCTGATATCAACATTTTTTGTCAAAAAACTGTATTGTTGCTCTAAAAGTTTTATTTGTGAATCCAAAAAGTTGTTTTTTCTTTCAAGAAGATAATTTTGTGCAAGTATTGGGTATTCCTTTGCAAAATTTTCTCCTTCGGATTTGCTATTTGTAGAAAATTTTACTTTTACCATAGGATCATTTGTTTCAGATTGAGCAGTCAATCTTGTTGTCATTTCCTTTAGAAATTTGTCATCAGGTAAATTTACATTTTTTAAAGTCTTTGAATTTTTTTTCAAGTAATTGAAAAAATCAAATGAAGTTAGTGAAAATTGTGAATTTTCTCCAATTTCTGTAAGAACTTTGTCGTTTCCATAAAGTATTATTTCCGATTTGAATGATTTATGTACAAATACGAAAATTGTTGATAGTATTACAACTAATATTGTTGTTAAAGCAATTAGGGCTTTATCTTTATAAAGAATTTTAATTATCATATTGGCATCAATTGCCTGTTGATTTTTATTGTCCATTTCCTTTCCTTTCCATTTAAGTTTTAATACTAAATCCCATTAAAACAGAAATTATAATTTATTTAATTTCTTATTGCAAAAAGAATTTGTAATAAATTTACTATTCAAATGAAAAATAGCATAAATTAAAATTTTTATATATTAATTTTATCAAAAAAAGTGAAAAATGACAATGGAAAATTTAATAAAAATTATAAAATAAACGAAAAATATGATATAATGGGTTATTGATAAAAAATAAATATGAAACGTAAAGAAAGAAGGTTTTGAAAATGTACATAGATCCAATAATAAAAGGAATAGAAATATCAGATATAAGAAAAATTCATGAAAGATTGTCGTCTTATAAAAATGTAATAAATATGACAATTGGGGAGCCAGATACGGATGCACCGAAAAAAGTAAAGGAAGCAATCGCTTATCATGCTTTAAACAGCCCAATTAAATATTCACCTGTGGGTGGAATGCCTGAATTAAGAGAGAAAATTGCAAAATTTTATAATGAAAAATTTGGAGGAAATTACAACAAAGACAATGTTTTAGTTACAGTTGGTTCGACTGAAGGACTTTCTTCTACACTTAAAACAATTCTTGCAGAAGATGACGAAGTGTTAATTCCAACTCCAGCGTATGTTGGATATGAGCCATTAATTAGGGTTGCAAGAGCAAAAAGCGTGGGCGGCTTGCACGAGATCGCTGATGATATTTCAAATTCTTGCGCACTAGGACTTTGCATGTATGGTTTCGGCGAATTCACTCCATACGAGATGGACTCTAACGGCAAACTCCGCTACAAAGACGAAGTTATAAATAAGGCTCCGAAACGAAACGTGAACGAATATTATGAAAAAGAGGTCAGCAAGGCGATAGAAAAAGAGGGCGTCAGAGCGGATAGCGGTGCGGCTAAGAAGGAGGATTTGAATATCCAACTTCCCAAAAAAGACGGACAGAATTTTTTCAATAAAATTTGGTCGTCTATGAAAAATTGGTTTTAAATTTTAAGCTAAGGAGATACTCGTGAAAGGATACAGCATGGAAGAAAGAAAGGGCATCTACGGTGCCAAGATGAAGGTTATCGGCGTCGGCGGCGGCGGATGCAACATGATAAATCATATGATCCGCGAAGGATTTACCAAAACCGACGTTGAGCTTATGGTGGCTAACACCGATGCACAGGCGTTAGAAAAATCGATCGCAAATACTAGAATTTTACTAGGCGAAAACACCACCAAGGGCCTTGGCTGCGGTATGGATCCTGCGCTTGCTAAGATGGCTGCGGAGGAGAATTATGACGATCTTAAAGACCGCTTGGACTACTCCGACATTGTTTTCGTTGGCTCCGGTCTGGGCGGTGGCACCGGTACGGGCGCTGCGCCTATAGTCGCTAAAGCTGCGAAAGAGAAAAAAGCGCTAACTATCGGCGTCGTTACCACCCCTTTCGGTTTTGAGGGCAAAAAGCGTATGCGATTAGCACAAGAGGGTCTTGAAGAGCTTAAAAAAGAGTGCGATTCCATAATCGTTATCCCAAATCAAAATTTACTAAAGATCATCGATAAAAAAACCGGTCTAAAAGATGCCTTTAAAATCGTAGATAATGTCCTATTCCAAGCCGTAAACGGTATGATCTCCGTGATCTTAGAGTCCGGTGACAGCGATATCAACGTCGATTATGCCGACGTCAAAAAGGTAATGACTCACCGCGGTTTGGCGCTTATGGGTATCGGCGTTAGCGAGGGCGAAGGCGCGGCAGAGGAGGCGCTAAAAAGCGCGATCCAATCTCCGCTTTTGGATAATACCTCCATCCACGGCGCTATGGGCGTGTTGGTGCATTTCAAGATGTCGCCTGATTGCTCCTTACTTGAGATCGAATCTGCGATGAATATCATCGAAGATACCGTGGATAAGGATGCCGACGTTACCTGGGGCACCACCACCGATCCTAAGATGGAAAATAACCGCGTCGAGGTTACTCTCATCGCCACCGGCTTTGAAAGGAGCATCGAGGAAAAAAAGCAGGTCGCCAGCGATAACGTAGCGGATCGCAGAAAGGCGCTTTTAGAGAGCATGGGTCGAAATTCTATCTTTTCTAGACAAAAGGTAAGTAGCGGCGATTTTAACGGAGACGAAACCTACGACGAGCTCGACGAGCCCGCATTCCTACGCAATCAGATGGACTAAATGCGCAGACGAGATAGGCAGCTAAGCGAAGATGAGGCGTTAAAAATCATCGACGAGAGCGAATACGCTACGCTTAGCTGCATAGATGATAGCGGCGAAATTTTTAGCGTGCCTATCTCGCCGGTGCGCGATGCGGACGTTATTTATATCCACGGCGCGCCCGCTGGTATGAAGGCAAAACTCTTTCAAAACGGACGTGCGGTAACGGCTGTTTTTGTTAGCTACAACCGCGTTCCTACCCCAAGCGACGAAGAATACCGATCTATCGCAAACGACGCTGCCGCTTTAGGCTCTATAGTTTATACGACGGAGTACCGCAGTGCGATCGCCGTTTGTGAAGCAAACGAAGTGTTAGATGACGAACGTAAAATTTACGCCCTACGGATACTTTGCGAAAAATACACCCCAAACTATATGTCGCGCGTAGAGTTTGCCTCCAGAGCATCATTAAAGCGCACGAAAATTTACGAACTCAAAATAAAATCCGTAACCGCAAAGGCTAAAATTTTATAATGCGTCCAAATTTGCGCTTCCTGCGCCATGCCTTACTTTGCGGGAATCTCTTCTTTTATATGTTTTTGTCCTTTTTGTCGACCGCCCTACTTTACTTGCGATTGACATTCGCTTGGGTTTAGTGCGGCACCTCTTTTCAACGCCGCTATTTGATTTCAGTTATGATGGGCTTTAAAGGAGCGAGATTGAAATTTTTTATAACCGCCGTGAATACGGAGGTAGGAAAGACATTCGTTACAGCCTCGCTTCTGCGGGCGTTTTTGCAAAGCGGTCGCACCGCGATCGCGCTAAAGCCCGTGCAGACGGGATGCGAGATGAGCGGCGGCAGGCTTGTCGCGCAGGATGTGAGCGAGTATGCTAAAGTAAGCGCAGATAGCGACATTGCGCCGATTTATGCGTTTAAATTTCCGGCTTCGCCGCACTACAGCGCGAGTTTGGAGTGCCGAGAGATCAAGACGGATAAAATTTTAAAATTTATCGACGCTCATTCGGCGCAGTGCGAAATCACGCTGATCGAAGGCGCGGGCGGTATTTTCGTGCCGCTGAACTCGCACGAGAGCTTTTTGGACGTGATGAGAGCGGTAGATGCGCCGATCGTTTTGGTCTGTAAAAACGAGCTGGGCGGGATAAACAGCGCGCTTTGCAGCGTCTATGTCCTACGCTCGCACGGGCTTAAAATCGCGGCGCTGGTTCTGAATTTTACCGACGAGAAGGACGAAATTTGCGTATCGAACGCAGCGTATCTGAAAAGCAAACTCAAAGGCATATCCGTCATATCGCTACGTAAATTCCAAAAGGACGACTTTACCGCCGCTGCGCGCTCTTTTGAAAATTTCATCGCCTCGCTAAATTTTAACGATCCGTCGCAGATGGACGCGGGCGCGGCAAATTCAAACGAAACCGCCGCGGTAGCCTTGGATACGGCGCAAAGCGGGCAGAGGGGCGCAAATTTAAATGAGAATTCTAAAAATAGCAAGGCTCGCTTTGCTTTGGACACAGCGCAGGTCTGCGAACAAGACGGCGAAATTAAAAGCAGCCGCGTCGCGCCGCCGCTCATGAGCGCTTCAAACACGGACCCCATTGATCTAAGCTTCGATGCGAAGCATCTTTGGCACCCCTACACTTCCGCGACGCATCCGCTTAAGGCACGCGGCGTGCTCCGCGCCGAAGGCAATAAAATTTACACGACGCAGGGCGCGCTGATCGACGGGATGAGCTCTTGGTGGTGCGCCGTGCAGGGATACGGCAGCGAGGCGTTAAATGCCGCGGCGACCGCACAGATAAAGGAATTTTCTCATGTGATGTTCGGCGGACTTACCCACGCGCCCGCGATAAATTTAGGCAAAAAGCTACTCTCGATGTTGCCGCAATTTGATCGCATCTTTTACGCGGACAGCGGCTCGGTAGCGGTCGAGGTGGCATTGAAAGCGGCGATCTGCTATCAGCAAAACGTCTCGCCTAAAAAGAGTAAAATTCTAACCGTCAGAGGCGGGTACCATGGCGATACGTTCGGCGCGATGAGCGTTTGCGATCCGCTCACCGGCATGCATTCGCTATTTAGCGGCATCTTGGCGCGTCAAATTTTTGCACCGCGCCCGAGCTGTCGCTTCGACGCGCCGTTTGACCCATCTAGCACGGATGAAATTTCTAAAATTTTTAAAGAAAACAAAGATGAGATCGCGGCCATCATCATCGAGCCCGTCGTCCAGGGAGCCGGCGGGATGTGGTTTTACCATCCGAAATTTTTAGACCGCCTCCGTGAGCTGTGCGACGAAGCGGACGCGGTGCTCATCTTTGACGAGATCGCCACCGGCTTTTGGCGCACGGGTAGGGTATTTGCATACGAATACTGCGGCGCGGCGCCCGACATAATCTGCATAGGCAAGGCGCTAAGCGGCGGGTTTATGAGCTTTGCGGCTGTTTTGACGAACGAAAAGATCGCGCACGGCGTGAGCAAAAACGGCGGTGTTTTTATGCACGGACCGACCTTCATGGCAAACCCTCTAGCTTGCGCCGTTTCGCTTAAAAATTTAGAAATTTTGTGCGCGCAGGACACGGCGCAAAAGGTCGCGCAAATCCACTCCGACCTGCAAGAGGGCCTGAGGGGGTGCAGGAGCTTAGACGGCGTGGCGGACGTTCGCACCTTGGGCGCTATCGGCGTCGTAGAGATGAAGGAGGCGGTGGACGTAGAGGCACTGCAGGAATTTTTCGTAAAAAGGGGCGTTTGGATCAGACCGTTTGGCAAAAACATCTATCTCATGCCGCCGTTCATCACGCCCAGAAGCGATACGCAAGCGCTTTGCGAAGCGATCCGCGATGCGGTAAAATTAAAAATTTATAAAGGATAAGATTGCAAATTTTAATCATATTTATCATATTTCTACTTTTGCTAGGCTTCTTGGAATTTCGCAAAAAGACCGCCCTTGAGGGCTTTTTGGTAGCGGACAGAAAGGCGAGTGCTTTTGAGATCGCGTTTTCGATAGTCGCTACATGCGTGGGCGGCGCGGCTACGATCGGCGTGGTATCGAATATGCAAAAGTATGGATTTGCCGCGGTTTGGTGGCTTTTAAGCGGCGCGATCGGACTGATGATTTTAGCGATTTTTATTGCGAAAATTCTACGCGCGAGCAAGGCGCTGACGTTCGCGCAGATTGCAGAAATTTTTATCGACAAAAGAGCCAGGCTTGTTAGCGCGGTTATCATTTGCGTGGCATGGTGCGCTATCTTAGCGGCGCAGTTTAGCGCTAGCGCACGCATACTCTCGACGTTTGATCTAAATTTCAACTCCTCGCTGTTCATCGGAGGCGCGGTCATCATCGTTTATACGATTTTGGGCGGACAAAGAGCGGTCATTAGAAGCGATGTATATCAATACGCTATCGTAATCGCGGCGTTTTTGGCAGTTTTGCTCTGGCTAAATTTTAATTCGCCGCAGGTATTTGAAAATGTAAATTTTACGCTCAAAAATGACGCCTTCGGATACGACAAGATCGGATATTATCTGCTGGTTATCGGTACTAGCTACGTGATCGATCCGATGCTGTTTTCTAGAATTTTAAGCGCAAAGGACGAGCGCGCGGCGATCCTGGGCTCTATCTTCGGTGCTTTTGGAATCGCAATCAGCAGCATAATGATCGCTTTTATAGGTTTCGGTGCGATGAGCCTTGCGACCGCCGGCACGAGCGGCGAAGATCTGCTTAACGTAAGCCTTTTTAATGCGTTGCCTGCGTCCTTGGGTGCGGTTTTGATGCTGGGGCTATTGGCGGCGATCATATCCTCTGCGGACACCTGCCTGATCACGGCTTCTAGCATCTTCGCGCACGATATTTTGCGAAGCGAGGATCTAAAAATTTACCGTATCGCCACGCTAGGTTTCGGCGCGATCGCGCTACTTTTAGCAAGCTTCGGCGGCGAAATTTTAAACTATCTCTTCGCGGCGAGCAACATCTTCGTAGGCGGCGTGGCGACGGCGCTATTTTTCGCCATCATCTTTCGCGGCAAGATCGACAAGGATCTCGTTTTGTGCGCCATGTATCTAGGCGGCGCCTTGGGGCTAGCCGCGGCTATTAGCGGTATAAATGCCTTTGCCGTAGCAGGGATAATTACGGCGTGCATTTTATGCCTGGCGGCCAGATTAAAATTTAACGCAGCCTCTTCAAAGCTCGATCCAAACTGCGTCTGCATACCCCAAGCAAGCGAGTACGAAGAGAAATAAGCGCAGCTAGCCGCTTTCGGTAAATTTCATGTGGGCGGATACGGCGCGTTTAATAAGATCGTTATCGCATAAGAGCAGAGCTACTAAATTTATCCCGT
>NZ_CALIMQ010000044.1 GCF_938045535.1 uncultured Campylobacter sp.
ACGCAGGACATCTATTTTCGCCTGTGCACCTGCCTTTACGGGTACAAATTCTACCTTGCCCGCCTTGCCACCGAATATATCTTTTGATAGCGCCTCGGCTAGGGTCACCTCAAATCCTTGAAATTTGCCGTCTTCAAATTTACTAAAAGGCGGTTGCGCCTCAAATACGCCTACGCGCACACTGCCCGATTGCCTAATCTCAGATAGGGTATTTGCCACTACACTACTTGTAAATAGCAATAAAATTCCCAAAATTATCTTTTTCATATCGTTCCTTTAATTACAATGATTAGCCTAGCCGCGCATTCGCGTCGCTTTGGCAAGCCGTTTTAAGCCGGTCGTATATTATTCGCTCACTTCTCCTTTCGACATTTTTAAAATTTCTTTACCTTTGAAATTTTGCGGCGCATTTTACGCAAATTTCATTTAAAATACATTTAATCTGCGCCGTGATTTAGATCCCAATCGATCTCTCCCAGACCGTGCGCGCGTAGATATTCGTTGCATCTGCTAAAATGCTTGCAGCCAAAAAACGCTCCCCCCGCAAGCGGACTGGGATGCGCGGCGGTTAAAATGAGATGCCTCTGCGCATCGATCAGCGCCGATTTGGCTTTGGCGAAATTTCCCCACAGCATAAAGACCAAGCTTTGCCGCCTCGCGCTTAAAATTTTAATCACGGCGTCGGTGAAAATTTGCCAGCCGAAGCCGCTGTGCGAGTTCGCGCGGTTTGCGCCCACGCTAAGGCTCGCATTAAGTAGCAGCACGCCCTGCTTCGCCCAGTAGCTCAGATCGCCGCTAGCAGGCTCGCTGATACCCAGATCGCTCTTAATCTCTTTGTAGATATTTACGAGGCTAGGCGGAATTCGCACGCCGCGCGGTACCGAAAAGCTAAGCCCCATCGCCTGATGTGCGCCGTGATAGGGATCCTGCCCCAAAATCACCGCGCGCACCCGCTCAAACGGAGTGAGATTAAAGGCGTTAAAGATCAAATTTCCCGGCGGATAAACGATCTCGCGCGCCTTTGCGGCGAGCAGGTTTTCTTTGATCTTTGCAAAATACTCGCTTAAAAATTCCTCCCTAAGCGCCTCTTTCCAACCGCTCTCGATCCTCACGTCGTCTAAGTTTATCTGCATGCTAGCCCTTTAAGCTTTAATAAATTAACGTCCTAATTTTACAATAAATTTTAAAAATAGTCTCACTCGCACGCGCCGCTGCAATCAAAGGCGGATCGCACCGCCGCCGCAACCGATCCCGCCGACTTATAGGCGCCGCTATACGATCACGATCAAAAGCGCCATAAATAGTAGCAGGGCAATCGTTTTTTTATCATCGTTAAGCAGGGTCTGCGGATAAAAAGCAAACAAAATCGCGTAGGCAAAAAGCGCGATTGCGAACTCCCACGGGTTATTATCTCTGAATTTTAACCTATAAGCGACCCGAAAGATATATGCGAAAGCAGCGATAAAATTTGAGCCGATTTCATTCTGTCTTTGTGATCTCCTATTTTATGTAAAACCCATTATATCGTTATTTTATCTACTTCGATAAACGTCCGTAAGACTAAAGTCCAATCTTTCAAATCTTTAAATTTTATCCTAAAGGCTTTTAAATTTAGTTCGCAACGTTATATTAAATCGGTCGTAAGTAAATTTAGCGCACACTATTAATACCCCATTTTATTTATTTGAATTATATTAAGTTCCGGATAAAAAATAACCTCGTGATCATAATCGCTCGGTTGTCCCGATTCGTGCTCTTTTTTGTGCCATATTCGCCTTTTATCGTTCACTATTGCCGTTATATTTAAATTTTTGATCGAACCATATATCAAATACTCCCGACTGCCGGCATAATAATAAGACGGCATCGCCCACGATAGTTTAAATTCATGCAAATTTGTAGTTTCAGCTATGCAATCGGACTTGGAAACAAACTCGTAACCCTCTTGCAGCATTTTTTGTTGCGTCAAAATAAAAGGCTTATCCGCCTTTATAAAATGCGCGTAACAGATACAAGTCTGTATTTTTTCACTACACGATAAAGGAGGACTTTTTTTGCGATAAATGAGTAAAGTTTCTCCCTTCGTATTTGTTAAGGCTTCAAATTTAGCCAAATTTTTATTTTCTATATATGAAAAATCCGTATTAAGGGGTGAAAATAGAAAGGCTATAAATAAAACAAACAATATCAATGCCGCAAACGATAATATCAATGATGCGAGTATGGCGATCTTGATGACTTTCCACAATATTTTTAATATCTTTACTGCTTGCATTAAGATTTACCTTACCCTCTATTTTAAAATTTACTGCGGTATTTATAAACTTGCGCCGCCGATCTTAGCGGGTCTTTAAAATTTCATCGCGTGAGCTTGCTTCTAAAGCCGTAATACGGATAATCCATTGCCGCAGCGGCAGCCTCTCGCGCAGAGGCGCCTGCGAATTTTTCGATCACGCAAAGTCCAAGCTCGATGGAGCTACTCACGCCGCCAGCAGTGATGATCTCGCCTCCTTCTGGCAGGCTATCGCGCACAAGCCGCTCGTGCACCACATCCGCGCAGTAAGGCGCCAGCAGATCGTAGCAAAACGGATGCGTAGTCGCGCGCTTTCCGCGCAAAAACCCCGCCGCGCCCAGAAGTAGCGAACCGGTGCAAACGCTAAACTTATACTTTGCATCGCGCGCGGTTGCGAGCCACGAGATGAAGCCCGCATCGTCTTTAAGGCGACGCGTTGCCATACCGCCCGGCACAAAAACCGCATCAAAGCCGCCTAGATCGGTCGTGATCTCGCCCACGTCGATCGTAAGACCGCCGCTATCCGAAACCTGTCGCTCGCGCGAGCAAAACCTCATCTCAAGCTGCGGGCGAACGGCTTTGAGCCTTAGCATACAATCGTAAAATCCCACAAAATCGAGGTGCGTCTGTCCGTTAAACATCACAAGCGCTATGTTTTTCATGATCCGTCCTTTAAATTTATCGCTCGCCTATGAGCTTTCGGTTTGCCGCCGCTGCAATTCTCGGCGCTGCAAGTCGTAAAATGCGCGGCGGCTGAATTTTGATACCGCAGGCTGCCAAAAAACCCGCTCAAGCGACTTTTAAATTTTACTCGCATTAAAAACTTGCAGAATTGTACCGCCCGCGAATTAAATTTCAGAAGCGGTTAAAATTTTGCGCGCTTTTTATTCCGCTTTACTCAGACCTACAAAAGCCCGCACGCCCGCATAGTGCAGCCTTTTTGAAACATTCTCAAATTCTAAATTCCAAACTACCTCGTCGTATTTCCATTCAAACGGCGCTTTGTAATTCGTCCAAATTTCATACGCGCGTTCGTTTAGCCGCCCAATCAACGCAGAAATCCCTAAATCGCCGCCCGCTATCTCCATCATCAAATGCCAGTTATCCAAATCGGCGGGGTTTTCGGTGTGGATGGATTTTTCGCGCGGCAGATAATACACAAAATCGCCCGTATCAAAGGGAAATAAAGTATGACACAGCGCAATGCCGTAAATTTTTTGAGCGAATACGGTCGGAAGCTGCTCGTCCGAATAACCAAAAGTTGAAACGTATAAAAAACTGCGCAAAATGCCAGCTAAATTTCTACAAACGGGCGCAAAGGCATATCTGCATGTCTGCTGCGTTAAGGCGCCGTTTCTAATAAAACTTATAGCGCTATCGATCTCTTTTCTTCTTGCTTGCACGTATTTTGTCTTTTTAAATCGCCAAGCCTGCATCAGCTGCAAAGAGCTGTCGATAACTCGCAAATGCTTGTCTCTTTTTTCATCCGTCGTGCCGCTTAGCTCCGCAATCCTCGCAACGGCCTGCCTCCAAAACGGGATCAGGGTTTTTACCCACCCCAAGTAGCTAAGATAAAGCGCGTCCGGCTCCTCTTTTTCAAAAGCCGCTCTCATCTGCGTAAGTTTTATCATCGCAAGCCCCTTATATCAAAATTTTATCCCGCTCGCTACTCCTCGCCAGGCGTCTTCTTTCCGCTCGCCATGCAGCTTTGGAATATAAATTTATGCTCCTGCGGCAGCGCTTCGTAAATTTTACCCGCAAGCTCGCGGATCTCCCAAAGTGCCGCCTTGCTAGAGCGCAGAGCGAGGAAGTTTTGCAAGCTGCGTGCGTTTATGCTCCAGCTAAGCTCGCTCTTGTAGCACTCGGGCAGGCAGTATTTGGCGATATCAAGGCTGATTGGGGTTTGTAAGATTACGCGCAGATTTTCAAGAGCCGCGACGCTTGCGTTATCGACCGCTTCGTTGCCTGTAAGCACGATGTATCGCGCGGCGTTTTCGAAATCGCCTTGCGCGAAGCTGTCCTCGCCGCGCAATTCTTTGAGAGTGTAGCGCGTGGATTTTACGCTAAGGCTTGCTAGGCGGTGGCGCGCCAGCTCCTGAAGCAGCGCGCGCGAAATACCGCTGATGTAGAAGTTGTAGTAGAGGTGCTCCAGCGTGCTTGAGTGCTTGAGCTGATTGCCGACGCGGTCAATGAGCGCTAGGTCTTTGGCGCCGCCGCAATCGCCGCGCTCAAAGCTCTGCCAGCAGGTGCGGATCGCATTTGAGCAGACCCAAAGCGGAGTGAAATTTAGAAGTTTGACTTGCATGATTATCCTTTGAAATTTTAAGCGCATTTTAACGCTATCGCACTTTTAAACCGATAAAATTTCGCAAAACGACGCTTTTAATAAACGAAGCTTGCGCCTAAGCTTTGCAAGCAGAAATACTTCATTTTATCTTTTTCCGCTGCCGCCGCCGCGAGAGATTAAAATTTCATCCAGCTCGTAGCGCGTGTGCGGATATTTGCTAGGCTCACCACGTCCCAAAACCACGACGATTGCAGGACGAAATTTCGCCTCTAAAGCGCAGAATTTTTCCAAAGCCGCGGCGTCAAAGCCGGTCATTATACACGAGCGCACGTCAAAGCCCTCGGCAATATTAGCGATATTTGCCGCTAAGATATAAAGCTGCTTGGTCGCGTAGTTCATCAGCGCTTCGTCGTCTAAGCCCGCAAATTTCGCGCGGAAATAATTCATCGCAGCTTCATATTTTTGCGAAGTGTTTGCGCGACGGCGGACGGTGCGCTCTAAATACGCTTCGCCCACGCGCAGATCGTTACGCGCGATTAAAATCACGGCGTGCGAGCACTCGGCTACTTGTGGCTGGCTGTTGCAGGCTACAGAAAGCTCTTTTAGCTCACAAGGATCCGAGATTATCATCATCCTCCACGGCTCTAATCCGCATGAGCTGGGACTTAAGCGCGCAAGATCAAGTATCTCGCGCACGAGCTCGCTATTTAGCTTGTCACTGCAAAATTTACGGCAGCTGTGGCGAGAGAGCATCACTTCTTTTATCGATTTCATTTTATCTCCTTTAAAATTCGCGGCATTATAACGGGTTTGCCTAAATTCCACCCGGCTAGCTTGGCGAGTTAAGCTATATTTTGCTAATATTGCTCTTTTAAATTCCGCCACAAGGCATAATATGAATGATAAATTTAGCAAAATCGGCTTCATCCTCGCAGTCGCAGGCAGCGCCGTGGGGCTCGGTAATGCGTGGAAATTCCCCACTTTAGTGGGCACCAACGGCGGCAGCGCATTTATCTTGCTATATCTTTTGCTGACGCTTTTGGTTAGCTTCGTGATTTTTTTAGCCGAGATCGTCATCGGCAGGCTAAGCGAAAGTGATCCGGTGCGCGCATTTGAAAAACTCGCGCCCTCATACAAAGGCGCATGGAAATACGCGGGATTTTTTATGATTAGTGCGCTTTTGATCTATGCTTTTTACAGCGTCGTAATGGGTTGGATCCTAAAATACGTGGTCTCAAGCGCTTTTTATCTGCCAAAAAGTATAGATGAAAGCGGCGCAGCGTTTAACGCACTTTTAGGTAGCGACTTTTTAAGCGTGGCAGTGTGCTTTACCATAGCGTCGGCGTTTTGCTTTTTCATCGTATCTAAAGGTGTCAAAAGCGGCATCGAGCGGCTTAATGTCTGGATGATGCCCGCGCTATTTATTTTGCTAGTTTTGATGCTAATTTACGCCGCGAGTTTCGATGGATTTGGACGTAGCGCGAAATTCCTACTGGTGCCAGATTTTTCCAAGCTTAATAAAGATAGTGTTCTTTCGGCGCTAGGACTTGCGTTTTTTACGCTCTCGCTGGGCGTTACTACGATTATGACCTATGCTGCAAGCCTGCCTGCGCGCACCAATATCCTAACCTCAAGCATAAATATCGTCTGCATTAATGTCCTAATCGGCGTGATGATGGGACTTATCGTCTTTACTTTCATCTTTGAATTCGGCGGCGATCCCAAAGCGCAAGGCCCAGGGCTAGTGTTTGTCTCGCTGGTGGTACTTTTTTCAAAGCTCGGTGCGATCGGAAACATCCTAGCCTTTTTATTTTTCACCTCGCTATTATTTGCGGCGATTACTTCTGCAATTTCGATGCTGGAGCCTGCGATTTATTATCTCGCAAACTCCCGCAAGCTAAGCCGCAAGCGCGCTTCGCTTTTAGTTTTTGCCGTGACGTATGTTTTAGGGATATGCTGCATTTTGGGTTATTACGGGGGCACGAGCGAATACTTTAGCCTAGGTGGCAAGAGCTTTTTTGACGTGCTTGATTACCTAACCTCAAATATTCTGATGCCTCTTAGCGGTATAATAGTGGCGATTTTCGTAGGGTTCGTGATCAAAAAACGAGCCGTCGAAATTCTACTGCGCCCATATATGGGACGAATGGGCTTTAAGCTGTGGTATTTTGTGCTATTGCGCTTCGTGGCGCCAGTCGCGATCGTAGTGATAGCACTCAATCAGTTAAAAATTTTAAATTTTTAAATTTTGTAAAGCAGGTGGATAACATGGATTTAAAATTTGGCGCTAAAGCAATCCAAAAGCAACGCGCCAAATTTCATAGCGAACTTGCGGCAATCCGTTAGCTTTGCAGCGATAGTTTAAAATTTTATGTTTAGATAGAGGAAGATCAAAGTATGTAGCGGCAATCAGCTTTCGGCGCGACCGCGGCAACCCGCATGGCGATAGGTGCGAGCGGCAAAGGCGTCGTGGCGCAGCCGCGTCTGATCGCGCTGTGGAATTTTAAAATTCTAAACCGAGACGGTTGGTGTGCAGCCGCCACGATAGTTTATGACGCGACCTACGCAATGTGCCGCAGAAGCGGCGCGTAAAATTTTGTGGTGACCCGCGTAAAATTGTGCTTGGAATTTTAAAATTTAGCGCCAAAGCAGCCCAAAAGTAGCGCGCCAAATTTCATGGCGAGTTTGCGTAGATAGTTTGGAATTTTAAAATTCCATAGCTTTAAAATTTAAAAAATCATCGGAGAGAAAATGAACGATAAATTTAGCAAAATCGGCTTCATACTTGCCGTCGCAGGCGGCGCGGTGGGGCTTGGCAACGCGTGGAAATTCCCCACCCTCGTGGGTCAAAACGGCGGCAGCGCTTTCGTGCTTTTATACCTCGCGCTCACGCTGGGCGTGGGCTTTAGCATATTCCTAGCCGAGATGGCGCTAGGCAGGCTAAGCGGGAGGGATCTACCGAGCGCTTACGAGACGCTGGCGCCGCGCGGCGGGCGTAAATGGCGCGCGGGAGGCGTTTTCATCGCGGGCGGTATGCTGGTGCTGTCCTTTTACCTCGTCATCCTCGGCTGGGTGATCCGCTACATATTTTTGGGCTTTTCTCCGCTACCCGCAACCGCCGAGGAAGCGGGCGCCGTCTTTGACGATCTCATCTCGCATTCGCTAGCCACGAGCCTGGGCTTTTACGCGCTTGCGCTCGTGCTGACGCTATCCGTCGTCGCGCGCGGCATCAAAAGCGGTATCGAGCGGCTCAACGTCGTGATGATGCCGCTGCTTTTCGTGCTGCTGCTCGCGATGCTTGCGTATGCGTGCACGATGCAGGGCTTCGGCGCGGCGGCGAAATTTCTTTTCTACCCAGACTTCGGCAAAATCACCGTTAACTCCGTCCTCTCCGCGCTCGGGCTCGCGCTCTTTACCCTGTGCGTGGGCGTCGGCTGTATCGCGGCATACGCGGCGTCGCTTAGCGAGGGTGTGCGGCTCGTGCGCAGCTCGGTAAACATCGTATTTATAAATATCGCAATCGGGCTGATGATGGGGCTCATCGTCTTTACTTTCATCTTCGAATTCCGCGCCGATCCCGCGCAGGGTGCGGGGCTCGTCTTCGTCTCGCTCACTACGATGTTTGCAAAAATGGGGCTAGCGGGACAGGTGCTTGAAGTCGCGTTTTTCGTCTCGCTCTTTTTCGCGGGGATCACGAGCGCGGTTTCGATGATCGAGCCTTTCGTCTTCTATCTCATCGGCAGATTTAAAATTTCGCGCCTGCGCGCAGTCTGCGTCTCGGGGTGCGTCATAGCGGTGCTAGGCGCATGCTCGCTGCTATCGATGCACGCGGATTATGCGAGCAAGCTTAAGTTTTTCGGCGCGAGCTTTTTTGACTGCTTGGACTTCGTAAGCTCAAATGTCATGCTTCCTCTAGGCGCGCTAACCTCGGCGATATTCGTGGGCTTTGTGATGGATGCACAGCGCCTGCGCGGGCTTTTCGGCGCCGATATGGGCGAGCTGGGATTTAAAATTTGGTACTTTTCGCTGCGCTTTGTAGCGCCCGTCGCGATCGTGATCATAATGGCAAATCTGCTGTTTTTCGGCGGAAAGTAGGAAGTGATTCGGTTAAATTTAAAGCGGCACGGTTTAAATTTAACCCCTCTTTGGGCGAGCTAAATTTAAACGTTAACATCGCAGCCCGTTAGGCTCGTATTTTAACTAGCGTTTTGCTAAAGGAGTAAATTTTGAAAGCTCTTAAATTTCTAGCCAAAGCCCTAATCGCCGCGCTCGGCGTTTGTGTGATCGTCGGCGCGCTTAATTACAGCGGGTTTAGCTTCGGCGATCTAAAATGGCTTAGTAAAGATGAGATGGTACAAAATTTCGTACAGGAAGAATTTAATGATTGCGTATATTACCATTATGATACATTTTATGCTCCTGATAAAAATTTAAGCTTCAATGAACTTATTTATACATTAGACAAAATATTTAAAAAGCATATGGATACTAAGACTTTTAGCCTATTTGATGATTTAAACTCAACTATTGGTTTAAATAAAATTACGAATAAAATAATATCAAATAAAACCGTTCCTTGGAATTTTGTCGATTTTGTCCATCATCATACAGATAGAAATGTTGATATAAATGGCAACTACTCATATACGCCATTTCAAGGTAATAAAAAGATAAA
>NZ_CALIMQ010000045.1 GCF_938045535.1 uncultured Campylobacter sp.
ACACCGAGTACTTGCTTGCAAGTTCCACAATTTTTTTCTTTGTGGCTTCACAATAACTTCCGCCAAGTGGATTATGGAACCGGGAAATCGTATAAAATAGCGAAAAATCCCCACTCGCAAACAATTCCTCTAATCGGTTTAAATCAACTTCACCATCCATCTTCCGTTCAATCGTTTCGTACGGAATATTCAAATGCTTCACCAATTCATTCATTCGTGCATAAGTCGGTTGTTCGAGCAACACCTTTTTCCCTTGAATCAATTGCAATAAAATATATAGCGCTTGTTGAGTTCCAGTCGTGATGACCAATTGTTCCTTTGCAGCATACACCCCATACTCTTCTAAAATAGGCATTAACGCCTGAATCAATTCATCCATCCCAGAAGCTTGCTCTTTTTTAGTTAGCTTTAGATCATGTGCACTGGCAAGCGATTGATTAAAGCATATGCGCAAGTCCTCAATCGGAAGTTGAGAATAGTCTTCTTCAAATTCCTTCAACGGTTTCGGCTCAGAATTCTTTAATACATAAAAGCCACTTTTTTCGACCGCATAAATAAAACTTTCATCTTTTAGACTACGCAAGGCTCGTTGCACCGTATCCTTATTAACACCGTATCGAGAAACTAATTCTCGAATTGAGGGAAGTTTATCCCCTTTTTGAAGATTCCCAATTAATATTTCCTCTTTTAATGACTGAGCTAATTGCTGGTATTGATACATGACACACCTCCACTGTACCGGTACAGTTTGTTTTCATCTCTATTGTATCCTCACCTGTCCCGTTTTACAATACAGATACATTGAAACTCGAGGAATAGATATGAAAAAAATATTAATCGCAAACGACTTGCCAGGAATTGGCAAAGTTGCACTCGCACCCGCTATCCCGATTTTCGCCGTGAAATAAAAAATCCCCAGTATCGTCGCGTTTAGAAATACTCCAAAATATATCCGTTCTAACCCCCATATCCCTATGCTGGCGGCATGAATGGGCACAAAAATTATCACGACTAAGATCGGATAATAATCCGAAATTTTATTTTTGGCAAGGATTACGGTCGTAACGATGGCATATGCGATGAGCGTAAATGGAGAGATAAGCAAGAGTGCAAAAAGCGCGTTTATGCGCTGATAATCTTCGTGCCCGATTAAGACGCAAAAACTACAAAACGCGAGCGTTATGAGAAAAAATAAAGGTAAAATCCACCGCGTTTTCACGTCGCGCCCTTTAAGTAGCGATAAAAAGAGTAGATGAGAACCCAGCGCAATACAATAATAATCAAATATAACCGACGAGCTTAGAAACGTGAGCGGTATGGCGAGCAGCGTACCCGGTCCATCAAAATATACCCCACTAAACATGAGCCACGTGATAAAGAGTATAAAAGCATATTTCAGACCCGCATAAGTGGCGCAAGCACAGATACTAACGAGGATAAATCGTATAAATTTGTTCATTTGTCTTTTTCCTAAATTTAGGTAATTATAGCAAACCGCGACAAACGAACGGCGCAAAATTTTAAATTTAGCCGTGCGCTCGCCAAATCCACTGCCGATCGCGAGCTTGTGCGCACAAGAGAACCTGCTAATGTCTTCGTATTATTTCATCCGCGCCCGCGCCGCAAGAACAAATTTCATAAATTCTAAATCCGTTTTGCGTTATCATTGCACTAAATTTAAAATTTTACGCAAAGGGGATCATATGAAAAACACAGCATTCATCACGGGCGCTACGAGCGGCTTTGGCGAGGCGATCACTAGGGCGCTTAGCGCGCAGGGCTATAAGATCATCGCGCTTGGACGCCGCAAGGAGCGGCTACAAAAGCTAGCGAGCGAGCTTGGCGATACGCACATTATCGCCGCGGATATTCGCGATAAAACCGCGGTGTTTGATGCCGTAAGCGCGCTGCCCGAAAATTTCAAAGACGTCGAGGTGCTCGTAAATAACGCGGGCCTTGCGCTCGGACTTGAGGGGATCGCGCAGACGCCCGTAGAGGATTTGGAGACGATGGTCGATACGAATATCAAAGGCGTGCTGTATTCGACCAAGGCGGTGCTGCCGCTGATGATCGCGCGCGGCAGCGGCTATATCTTCAATCTCGGCTCAACTGCGGGCGCGTGGCCCTATCCGGGTAGCCACGTTTACGGCGCGAGCAAGGCGTTTATCAAGCAGTTTAGCCGCAATATCCGCAACGACCTGCGCGGCACCGGCATCCGCGTGACGGAGATCGCGCCGGGCATCTGCAAGAGCGAGTTTAGCCAGGTGCGCTTTAAAGGCGATCTAGCGCGCGCCGCGGCCGTGTATGAGGGAGTCGATGCGATCCTACCAGAGGATATCGCGCAGATCGTGCTAAGCTGCCTAGCGATGCCCCGTCGTGTAAATATCAACGTCGTAGAGGCGATGGCGACGCAGCAGAGCTGGGCTGGGCTTTTTATCGAGAAGCATTAAATTTTAAGGCGAGAAAATGAAAAAAATTCTATTACTAATGTTTTTATCGGTTGCCGCGTTTGCGGTGGATGATGCGACCAGGCAGCATAATGCCGAGCTTTTCGGCATCTGGACGCTAGTGCCACCCGTCGTGGCGATCGCGCTTGCCTTTATCACCAAAGAGGTGATTTTATCGCTTTTCATCGGCGTTTTTAGCGGCACCTATATGCTAGCAATCGTTAACGACAATCCGATCTCCGCGCTTGTGGGTAGCTTTACGGATCTAGTCTCGCGCGTGGTGGGCTCGATGGCCAGTAAAGGCAACGCGGGCGTGCTTTTGCAGGTGCTTTGTATCGGCGGCGTAGTCGCGCTGATTAGCAGGACGGGCGGCACGAAAGCCGTGGCGCTTTGGATTAGCAAGCGCGCTAAAACGGGCATCTCGGCGCAAATTTCAACGTGGATTATGGGTCTTTTCGTATTTTTCGACGACTACGCAAACGCCCTGATCGTAGGCCCAGTCATGAGGCCGATCACCGATAAATTTAGAGTCAGCCGCGAAAAGCTCGCCTTTATCATCGACGCCACCGCCGCACCGATTGCGGGTATCGCGCTAATTTCTACCTGGGTAGGTCTTGAAGTATCTTTGATAAGAGCGGGATATGATCAGATCGGCGTGCAAAACGTAAACGCCTTTTCGATCTTCGTGCAAACCATGCCCTATCGCTTCTACAATCTTTTTATGCTTGCTTTCGTAGTTTACGTGGCGTTCATGCGTAGAGATTTCGGACCGATGCTCTCCGCCGAAAGGCGAGCGGCGAGCGGCGAAATCCACTCTAAAAATTCTAACATCGCCGAGCTCGAAGATAAAACGCTAGAGCCCAAAGAGGGGATCAAGCCGCAAGCTTCAAACGCCGTTATCCCGCTTATTGTCTTAATCTGCGGCGCGTTTGCGAGCTTTTATTTTAGCGGGCTAAGCAAGCTTGAGGGCGATGCTCTCGTAGCCGCAAAAGCCGCCCCGCTAAGCTTTACGACGCTTCAGGCGACGTTCGGCAACGCAAACTCGTCGGTCGCGCTTTTTCAAGCGGCGCTTCTTGCTACGGTCGTGTCTATATTTATGAGCGTTTACCGCAAAATTTTTAACGTCAGAGAGGCGATCTCTACGTGGATTAAAGGGTGGAAGACGATGATCGTCACGATCGTGATCTTGCTGCTTGCCTGGTCGCTCAGCTCTGTCATCAAGGAGCTCGGCACGTCGCGCTATCTGGTCGATATGTTGAGCCAAAATACGCCGAAATTCTTGCTTCCGGTAGCGATTTTCGTGCTGGGCTCGTTCATTAGCTTTTCGACGGGTACGAGCTACGGCACGATGGGAATTTTAATGCCGCTTGCCATACCTTTGGCAAACGCCGTGGGACTTCACTACGGGCTTTCGGGCGATGCGCTTCACGCCTATATGATCGTAAATATCTCAGGTGTGCTAACCGGCGCGATTTTCGGCGATCACTGCTCGCCGATTTCGGACACCACGATCCTTTCGTCGATGGGCGCGGGCTGCGATCATATCGAGCACGTAAAGACGCAGATGCCTTACGCTCTATCCGTCGGCGCGGTCGCCGTGGTGGCGGGCTATCTGCCCGTAGCGCTAGGGCTTAGCGTCTGGATCGCGCTACCGATGGGGCTTGCCGTTACGTGGGCTCTCGTGCGGTTCGCAGGTAAAAAGATAGAGGAGTAGCTCTGTAAATTTTTAAATTTTGCTTTTGTCTTCCGCTTCCGAATTCCGCAAAGATGCGGAATTCTGTCCGGCGAAATTTTGCTTTATCCCGCAGAATTCCGCTTTGTAAAATTCCGTCGCGCGGATAAAATTTTAAAACGAAATTTCAAAAAGAGTGAGCAAATTTTAAAAGCTGAATTTTAACTAGCCGTGTTAAAACGGCGCGTGCGCCTGTAATTCAAATTTTTTAAAGTAAACGGATAGTAAAATACTGATAAATTTCAAACAAGGAGAATGAAATGAAAAATCCTAAAATGTTCCTCTGGGGGGGGTGTTAGCTGCTTTATTAGTAGGCTGCGGCGATGATACCGAGGTAAAAACTAAAGAATATTACGACGCTCATCCGGACGAAGCCAAAGAGGTTTTAGCGAAGTGCGATTTCAATACTTTAAAAGACGGAAGCAACTCCTATAAGAATTGCGTGAACGCTAAAACGGTCGTAGAAGAAAAGAGTATGGCGTATACTGTTGATTACTACCTAGAGCATTGGGACGAAGCTCAGGCTATCATGGAAAAATATAAAGACAAAATAACTTATGTATCTCGTAGCATTGTTATCCCAGCACATACTAATTCCTTAGCTGCTCAAGCTGCTATTATCGCTGGAG
>NZ_CALIMQ010000046.1 GCF_938045535.1 uncultured Campylobacter sp.
AAAATTTTGCAACTATCGCGCACGAGTAGCGCGCGATTTTGCGCAGTTGTGATTTGCGACCTTGTATCGCGTGCCGAAAGTCGCCGCGATACGCCTGCCAGAGTAAAATGCACCCGCCTGTGTATTAAAAGATAGTGCGAGGTTGCGCTCTACGTACGGCGTGGCAGTGTACGTCGAAAGGCTGCACGATGCGCGAAGGTAAAATGCGTACTTGCGGCGACGCAGGACGTGGCTGTGCTTTACGGCGCACTATCCTGCAGCATGCACCGCAAAGTCGCCTATGTGCGAGAATAAAATTCGCGCTGCGTGCCAAAGATGCACGATCGTGCTGCGTGCCAAAAGACAATACGTGGTCGTGCCGTACGCTTTTTAAAAGGCGGTGCCACGATCGGCGCCGTGCGCCGCGGGCGCGATGCGAGGTTTGAGCCTCGCGCGGCAGACGAAGCATGCGCGACGCACGTAAATGCGAATAAATTTTAAAACGGAGAGATGATTGAGAACCGATAAATGGCTATATTACTTCACCTGCGCGCTCATTACGATCGGCATGATATTTTCGCTGTCGCTGAGCTCATATACGGTGCTTCTGCTGGGTGCTACACCACTGCATTTTTTTTATCGTCAGTGCGCGGTAGGGATCGCGTGCATCGCGGTGATGTGGATCGTCTCTCGCGCCGATCCCGATAAATGCCTAACGCCGGTGTGCATGTCGCTTTTTGCGATCATGGGGATTTTGATGCTTGCGATGGGCTTTTTACCCAAATCCTTGGTCGCCGACGTAAACGGCGCGGCGCGCTGGATCAGACTGCCGTTTTTTAACCTCGCGCCGGTGGAATTTTTCAAGGTGGGTTTCATCTACTTTTTGGCGTGGAGCTTCTCGCGCAAGCTCGATCACTCCAAAAAAAGCATCGGGCGCGAGATCGCAACGCTGCTTCCTTACGTAGCGCTTTTCGGCTTTGTGGTAATCCTAGTCGCCATCGTGCAAAACGATCTGGGACAGGTCGCGGTGCTGGGGCTTACGATGATTTTTATGTCGCTTTTTGCAGGCACGAGCTTCAAGCTCATCGGCTTTAGCTTTATGGGGATTTTGGGGCTTGCTTACGTTTTTATCGTCACGAGCGCGCACAGGGTCGATCGCGTGCGCTCGTGGTGGGGCGGCGTGCAGGATTTCGTACTGTCGTTTATGTCGCCGGAGACCGCTGCAGGACTGCGCATAGAGGACGCTAGCGCGCCGTATCAGGTCGGACACTCGCTAAATGCGATAAACAACGGCGAGTTTTTCGGGCAGGGGCTTGGGCTTGGAAGCTTTAAGCTCGGCTATCTGAGCGAGGTGCATACCGACTTCGTGCTCGCAGGTATCGCCGAGGAGTGGGGGTTCGTCGGGATTTTACTCATCGTGGCGCTATTTTATGCGATGCTATTTCGCATCTTTCAGACTGCGAGCAAGTCGCCGAGTAACGTAAATTTCCTCTTTTGCCTGGGTATCGGCTTTATGTTTTTCTTTTCGTTCATTATCAATTCCTACGGCATTACGTCGATCTCGCCGGTTAAGGGTATCGCCGTACCGTTTCTAAGCTACGGCGGCAGCCACCTGCTCGCGGCGTCGTTTGCGGTGGGGCTCGTTTTGATGGCGTCGAAAAGGGCGAAATTTTAAAGCTTTTGCGGATTTGTGGCGAGCGCTGTTTAAATTTAGACGTAAATTTAGAGCCGAATTTGCGCTTAAAATTCTGCGCCGAAGCGCGCCGAGGCTCAAATTTAAGCGCGAAATTTTATAAATTTAAAGGAAAAGTATGGTCATAGCAATCAGCGGCGGCGGCACCGGCGGGCATCTGATAATCGCTAAAAATTTAGCCGCCCGCCTTGCAAAGCAGGGCATCAGAGCGATCTTCATCGGCTCAAATCGCGGGCAGGATCGCGCGTGGTTTGAAAAAAGCGAGCTTTTTGCGCGCACCTATTTTCTGCAAAGCTCGGGCGTCGTCGATAAAAAGGGCTTTGCCAAGCTAGCCTCGCTGCTAAATATCCTGCGTCTCTCGCTTGCGGCGCGTAAAATTTTAACGCTCGGCATTTGCGAGCTGTCGAAGTTCGCCGCTTTAAAATGTGCAAAGCTCGGCGCGCATGCGGTCGTGCGCTCATTTTCACGCATAGATAAATTTACAGGCGAGCGCACGAAAAAATATGCGAGCGCGGATGGCGAGAGCTCTAAAGCAAGTGCCGCGTTGCGCAGAAAGCGCACGGCAAGCGTTTCTAGCGCGAGTATTAAAAAGGACGCCTCGCTTTCCAAATTCGATTCCGCTAAAAAAAATGCAGCAACAAAAAGCGTGCCCGCAAAAAAATCCCCACTCGCTAAAAAACCTGTACCTATCGCGAAAACCGCATCGACCGCTAAAAGTATCGCGCCCGCCGAAGCTTCTGTATCTGTCGCAAAATCGGCATCCGCCAAAAACGCCTCTCAGAACGTAAAATCTCGCCGCATCGCAAAAAATACTGCCGCACCTGCCGTAATCGCCGCAAAAGAAGCCGCCGCATCCGGCGCAAGTTCCGCGTCTACCGCAAAGCAGCTTCGCCGCGCCGTAAAGAGCGCGTCCGCCAAAAGCTCCGCCGCAGGGAAGTCTTAATGGTAAATTTATTAAATTTAACCCGCATCGTAAACGGAACGATGCTAAATAATCCTGCGATCTCCGCGGTCGAGAGCTTTGCGATCGAGCCCGCAAAGGTCGCGAAAAAGGGAGCTTTCATCGCACTCGGCGCAAACGAGCGCGACGTGTGCACCGCGATCGATAACGGCGCGTACGCGATCATTTTCGATAACAATTTCAAGCCGCTCAATGACGAGATCGCCTTTATCAAGGTTGAAAATTTATGCTCGGCGCTCGTGCGGCTGATAAAATTTTTGGGCGAGACGTGGCGGCACGGCTTCGTGCTGATAAACGAGGTGCAAAGCGAGATCCTGCGCTATACGAGCGTGCCGAAAAATTTGATGTTTGCACCGCGCAGCAAGGGCGAGCTTTTTATCAGCCTGATGAATGCTAAAGAGAAAAATACCTACTTCACCAGCGACGGCGAGCTTTTGCAAAGCCTCGGTATCTCGCCTGTCACGATCCCTGCGAGCGACGATTTTAGGCTGCTTTACGGCGGCTCGATATTCTACAGCAGCTTCGTTTTCGGCGGGCTTTATTATTCAAATTTAGTCTTTCCGCAGCTGTTTTTGCCCGAGCTATGCGGCGTGATCGAGTATCTCTCGCGCAAAAACATACCCTTTAAATTTCAAAACTTAAGCGCATTCGGTCATTTCGAGCCGATTTTTGTGGATAGATTTTTTAACGTTAGCTCGCTTGGCGGAAGCTACCGCGCCTTTATCGCCGAGAGCGATCCTGAGCTTTTTGCGCGCGAAGCGGAGTTTTTGCGGGCAAAA
>NZ_CALIMQ010000047.1 GCF_938045535.1 uncultured Campylobacter sp.
TGACACAGAATTTTACCTATTAAAATTTCATCCGTCGTGCCGCCATACCGAAAAAGCCCACGAGGCGAAGTTTTATGGATCGAGAGAATTTCGCAGATCACATCGCTGCGGCGAGAAATTATACGAGCCGTGCAGCAGCGAGACGGAATTTCACGGCTCTCATTACAGCGAGATGAAATTTTGCAGATTAGGGCATCTTGGCACAAAATCTCACAGCCTGCGTCATATTAAACGCATTAAAGCAAAATTTAGCGAGCCGTATTGCGCGTCCTGTGCTATGGGAGTAGCTGTCGCGCCGCACCACAAAAAAATGCAAGAGCCGTATCGTTGCAAGGAGATATCTGACGTCCTGCAGCGTCGCAAAATCATGAACCTAAATTTTATTTCACAGAATTTCAAATTACAGAATTTTGCCCATTCAAATTTGCAAGGCTTTACTGCGCGAAATCCCAAGCCGCGTAATTTAGCTTTTCGAAATTCTAAATCTCAAAACTTTGCCTCGTGGAATTTTAAATCGCAAAATTGTGCTCGTGCAAAATCGGTGATTTTTGATGTTTAATATTGTACTAGTCTATCCGCAGATCCACACAAACACGGGCTCCATCGGGCGTATGTGCGTCAATGCGAGCTGCCGCTTGCATCTGATCAAGCCGCTGGGATTCCTAATCGACGATAAGCATCTGCGCCGTGCGGGGCTCGATTATTGGGCGAACTTGAATCTTAAAATTTGGGAAAATTGGGACGAGTTTATGGCGGCGAACGATAAATTTAAGCAACGCTTTTTTTTTGCGACGACGAAGACGAACAAGCTCTATTATGAGGCAAAATTTCAGCCGGGCGATTTTTTGATTTTCGGCTCGGAGGGGCACGGACTGCCGCTTGAGATCATGCGCACAAAGCGCGAAAACTGCATCACGATCCCGATGAGCGGGGCGGGGCGCAGTTTAAATTTAGCTACCAGCGTGGGCATCGTAACCTACGAAGCGATCCGCCAAAATATCGATAAATTCGACTTTAGGAGCGCGGTTTGCGAGTTTTAGCGCTACTTTTTGCGATGTTTTTCTGCGGTGCGGGTGCGGCGGAGCTGAAAATCGCATCGTTTAACGTGCAAAATTTATTCGACGGCGTAAACGACGGCACGGAGTATGCGGACTTTGAGATCGGGCGCGGTGGTTGGAGCGAGCAAAAATACGAGCGCAAGCTGCAAGCGGTAGCGGACGAGATAAGCGCGCTTAATGCCGATATTTTGGGGCTGCAAGAGATCGAAAACGAAGCCGTGCTAAAAGCGCTTGCGCAGAAAGCGGGCTATAAATTCTACGCTTTTTCGCGCGCACAGACTGCACCTGCGGGCGTGGCGGTGATGTCGCGCATACCGATAAAATTTCAAAAAACCTACCGCCCGATAGAGCTTAAAACTAGAGATATTTTGCGCGCTGATTTTGCGCTTGGCGGCGCTGATTTTAGCTTTTATGTCGTACATATGCTCTCTGCACGCAATCCGCTAAGCGAGCGCAAGCGCAATTTCGCCTTTTTGCGCGAGGTTTTGCAAGGGCACCAACGCGCTATCGTAGCGGGAGATTTTAATACGAATTTCGGGCGAAATTCTTTGCTAAACGAGCTTATCGAGCGCGATGGATTTAGTGATTTGTGGGCGCTGCATCCCTGCTCGCAGTTAAAGCATTTTAGCTCTTGTGAGTCTCATGAAAGCGGCGCGGTGCTCGATCATATCTTGCTTAGCGACGATTTTTTTAGTAGCAAGCCGGGATATAAAAAGGACAGCTTCGCGGTTGTTAAATCCTCTACCGCTTCTGATCATTTTCCGATTAGCTTCATTCTGACGAACGAAGGCGCTTTAAAATCTATGCCGAAAAAGCAAGAATTTTTAGCTAAAAATACCGCTAGCTCCGCAAAGACCGTCACGATAGAGGAGCTTTACGGGCGCATTATAAGCGAGCCTGTGCTGATAAAAGGCGCAGTCGTGAGCTTTGCAAACCGCCACGGCTTTGCGATCTCCAAAGATGGAAGCGGAGTTTTTGTCTATGGCGGCAGCGGGCTGCAGCTAGGCGATAAACTCGATCTGCTAGTAAAAAAGACGAAATTTTATAAGCAAAGCTTTGAGATCGACGATTTTGAGATCGTATATAGAAGCGGCAACGTAGGCTCTATCGCACCATACGTTTTGCCTAGCGCATCGGTGCGGCAGCTGCGCGCAGGAGATGTGATAGGCACGATCAAAGGTGACGTTAAAGACGGCATAATTGATCTAAAAAGCGCGGGCGAGTTTAGAATTTTTCGCAAAAGCGCTCCTGTGCAAAACGGTAAAAATTTAGAATTTAAAAATGCCTATTTTACGATTTATAAAGGGCAAAAGGAATTTATAGTAGAATGATACACGCCGTTATAACCGCACTTTTTGTGCTTTTTATGATATTTATGATCGTAGGATTTAACCGCGAAATGATGGAGAAAAACGAAAAACGAAATCAACGAAAAAAGGATAAAGATGGAACTACTCATTGAGATTGGGGTCGAGGAGCTGCCTGCGATCCCGTTTTTAAAAGAGCGTGCGAATATCGCGCCAAAATGGCGCGCGGTACTTGAGGCTAACCGCATAAATAGCGACTTTCGCTTCGAATTTAGCCCGCGTAGATTTGTGTTATTTCACGAGGATTTTCCGAAACGCGGCGATGATGCGCAGATCGTAAGCACGGGCGCGCCAAAATCCGTCGCGCTCAAAGACGGCGCATGGAGCCCTGCAGCGCTAAGTTTTGCTAAAAAATGCGGCATAAGCGAAAACGAGCTGGAATTTCGGCAGGTGGGCGGCAAAGAGGTGCTCTACCACGCTGCGGTGCAAAAGGGGCGCGATAGTCGTGAAATTCTAGGCGAAATGATAGAGGAATTTTTACGATCGCTAAATTTTGGACGCGCGATGCGCTGGGGTAGCGGCGAGTTTGAGTTTATCCGTCCGATAAGAAGCATAGCCTGCGTTTTGGGCGGTCAAAACGTAGATTTTGAAATTTATGGCGTGCGAAGCGCGGCTGCATTTTTTCCGCACAGAAAATTTGGCTATGAAGCGATTAAATTTAAAGACGCCGCAGATTATTTCGCACTGCTGGAGCGTAACGGCGTAATTTTAAGCGAGCAAAAAAGAAAAGATAAAATTCTAAGCGAGTTTGCAAAGCTCGAGAAAAAGCATGGCTTTAAGATTGAGGTCGATCCTGCGTTGCTAGATGAAGTAACGGCGATCACCGAGTATCCGACGGCGCTGCTAGGCAGCTTTGAGCGAGATTTTTTAAGCGTGCCAAAAGAGGTCATTATCACTTCGATGAAGGAGAATCAGCGCTATTTTCCAGTTTTCGAGGGTAAAAACTTAAGCAATCACTTCGTTGTTGTTAGTAATGCGATCACCGATGATGATGAGCTTGTAGTACGCGGCAATGAAAAAGTTTTACGCGCGCGCCTAAGCGATGCTATGTTTTTTT
>NZ_CALIMQ010000048.1 GCF_938045535.1 uncultured Campylobacter sp.
CCTGCTTTTATATCGGTATTTCCTATGCCGTATCCTAGGTATAATTCCGATAATACCGCACCCTTGGTATACCACTCCTTATCGTAGGCGGTCTTATTGCTTGAGCCTACGTGATACGGCATCAACCAACCTTGCCCGGTAAGCCCTATTCTAAAGCCGTAAAGAGGATCGGTGACATATCCAAGCTCAAGACCCACGCCGAATGCCTCGTAGTCGTTATCGCCCGTAGCGGCTTCGCCTCTATTGTCTACGGTTTTATTGGCGTAAGTTGTCTTTACCGTTCCGCCAAGCTTACCGTTAGTGATCGCATCGGCTACGCTGTCCGCCGCGCTTAGCGATGATACAGCGCATGCGCAAACCGCCGCAGCCAAACTTAGTTTGATGAGTTTCATTCGAAATCTCCTTTCATAAAGATTTACAAAATATTTATAAAATGAATTATATCAAACAATCTCGCTGTTTACGATAAAAAAGGGGGAAATTTAAAATAAAATTACGCAACTTTGTAAAGATTAAATTAATGAATAGTGAAATTTATCGCCCTATTTATGATTTTATGATTTGGCGAAAATTTTTGGCTTGCGCCCCAAGCTCGACTCGCGAATAAAAGCGATCAAAATTTCAAAATTTCAAAAACGCCAAACTGAGCCGTCGAATAAAATTTTTACTGAAATCAGAGAGTGAAATTCCGCCGCTTTTAAATTTTAAAATTTAGAAAGTGGGGTGAAGTTTGTGAGCTAAAATTTCTTTTTGAATTTAAAGCGCGACTCCATAGATTTATACAGCCTATGCAGCCGCGCAGAATTTAGATAACGGATAGAAGCTCTAAATTTAGATAATTTACAGAGCCTTTGCGATCAACTCGTTTACGTTTTTGATAAACTCGCTCGGATTTTCCAGCTCCTGCCCCTCGCTAAGGCGCGCCAGATCGTAGATTATTTCAGACACTTGCGGCAGCATCAGCTTATCGGCCTGCAGCTTTTTGATGATCTCGTGATCTGCGTTGATCTCCAAAATCGGCTTTATTGGCGGCAAATTGCGGCCTCCCATCTGCTTAAGCAGCTGCTGCGTAGCAAAATCGGGATCGTTCTCGTCAAAAACGAGGCAGGAAAGCGAGCCGCTTAGACGCGATGAAATTTTAACGTCTTTGACGCGATCGCCTAAAATTTCTTTGATCTTTGCGGCGATCTCTTTGGCTTGCGGCGTCGCGGCGTCATCGCTTGTGGCCTCCTGCTTGATTGAAGTCGCATTTTTAACAGGCGTCTTATCAAACTCAAAAACGCCAGGCATCACGATCGTATCGATCTCATCATCGCAGAGCAACACCTCCGTGCCCTCGGCGTTAAATTTCTCGATCAGAGGTGAGCTTTTAAGCATCGCAGCGCTGTTTCCCGCGATATAATAGATCTCTTTTTGATCCTCTTTCATTTTTTCCTTATACTCGCTAAGCGTAATGAGTCCGTCTCGCAGGTTCGATTTGAAAAGACAAAGCTTTAAAATTTCCTCTTTGTTTGCGCCGAAGCCGTAAAGCCCCTCTTTCAAAACCTTGCCGAATAATTCGTAAAATTTTATGTATTTTTCGCGATCGTTCTGCAAAAGCTTTTCTAGCTCGGATAGAATTTTTTTGACGCTTTGTTCACGGACGTAGGCTAGAATTCGATTTTCTTGTAAAATTTCGCGGCTTACGTTTAGCGGCAGATCCTCGACGTCCATTATGCCGCGCACGAAGCGCAAGTAGCTAGGCAGCAGCTCTTTGGCGTCGTCGGTGATGAAAACGCGCTTGACGTAGAGCTTCACGCCGCTTTGATAATCGACGCGGTATAGATCAAAGGGCTCGCTGCTCGGCACGTAAAAAAGCGTCGTGTATTCGTGCGTGCCCTCGGCCTTTGTGTGGATATAAAACAGCGGATCGCCGCTATCGTGGCTAATCTGCTTGTAAAATTCATTGTAATCGCTTGGCTTTAGGCTGCTTTTCGGCAGCTGCCAAAGCGCGCTCGCGCGGTTGATCTGGACGTTTTTAACTTCGCTATACCCCTGCTCGCCCTCTTTTTGCGCAGGAACGTACTCTTCTTTATCCATAAAGATTGGGTAAGGGATGTGGTTGGAGTATTTTTTGACGATGCCCTCGAGCCTGTAGCCGTCCAAAAACTCCTCATCTTTCATATGCAGGATTATCGTCGTGCCGAAGTCCTCTTTTTGCGCCTTTTCGATAGCGTAGTTGCTCGCATCGCTGCTCCATTTAAAAGCGTCCTGCGAGAGCGGCTTGCGGCTGATGACGTCGATATGATCTGCTACCATAAACGCCGAATAAAACCCTACGCCGAACTGCCCGATGAGGTTGCTATCCTTCGCCGCATCGCCGCTAAGGCTCGCCATAAAGCCCTTCGTACCGCTGCGCGCGATAGTGCCTAGATTGCTCTCGAGCTCGGCCTCGTCCATGCCGATGCCATTATCGCCGATGCTTAGCGTTTTGGCCTCTTTGTCGATCTTTATATCGATGCGCGGTACATACGAAAGCGCCTTATATTCGTCGTTCGTAAGGCACAAATAGTTTAATTTATCCAACGCGTCGCTTGCGTTTGAGATAAGCTCGCGCAGGAAAATCTCCTTGTTCGAATAAAGCGAATGGATCATCAAATTTAGCAGATCATTCACTTCGGTCTTAAATTTTTTCTTTGCCATTATGCGGTCCTTTTTAAAAATTTTGGCAGATTATATCATGGAGTGCTAATCTTGTCAAGAGTAGAATAAATAAACTTGATATGAATCCTACTTATGCAGGAGCCGGTATCACCAAAGTAAATCCCACCTGTCAACTCACGCACCACGACAAAGTCTACACCAGCAATTCGTTCCGGTTTAAGTGGTGACAAATGCTTGAGACTATCAAAAATCTTAACAGGGCGAATATTGGCA
>NZ_CALIMQ010000049.1 GCF_938045535.1 uncultured Campylobacter sp.
GGCATCTATATAAAACCCCATCGCGTTAAGCTGTGGATTTGTCGCTGTGGTGTGAATGTTCTGTGTGAGCTTAAAAAATACGATGGGTGCGCTTAAAATTTCATCTTTGCTTATAATTTTATCGTCGCGAACAATATTTTTTAGCGTCGTTTTGCGGTCGCCCTCTAGCGCCACGAGCTGCAAAATTTCCTCGCGCGTAGCCTGCTCGCCGACCTTGCTTAGCCACGAGACGATATGGGCGCGAAATCCATCGCTAAAGCTCAAAGTTCTGTCATTCTGATACTGCCTTCTTAGCTCCGTCTCGTCAAACTCTAGGCTTGTGTAAATTTTACCCTGAGAGGCGAAAATATGGACTAAATTTTTGCCGATGAAAATTACGGAGTGAAGCAGGCGCGGCAGCTTATTTACGTCCGTTTTACTCCAGTTTATAAATTTACCGCCGATAAAGCGGTACCCGCTAAGCTTCCTTTCAAAGATCTTTTTATCGCCCTCGTCAAGCCTCCATAGCTCGTCCGCATCGACTAGAGTAGAGTTTCTGCGGTCATAGACCAAAGTCTCGTCAAGTCCGTATTTTGACACCATAAAATCGTAATTATCTTTAAATTTCGAGATAATTTTCATGTTCGTCCCTTAAAATTTTATCTTCCCTAAGCTTCTTAATAGGCTCGCTTTGCGCCGAAGCCAAAGCAAAATGTTATCGTTGCAAATTTATACTGCGAACCTCACAAATTTTTATCCAGATTTACTGCTAAATCGCCAAAAATTTATATCGCAAGCTTACGGCTCGCTCAATTTTACCGCGTGCCGGCAAAATGGTAAAACCGAACGAAAAGCGTGCAGCGCGATAAATTTTAAATTTATTTTACGTGACGACGTAGAATTTTAAAATTTATTTTCTGCAATAGCGCAAAATTTCAAATTTATCTGCCGCAAAACAGAGGCCACTACCGCTTAAGTCGCAAATTTTGGTAACGGTAAAAACTAGAGTCGCTACCGTTTAAAGTCATGGATTTGTATATTCGCGCCATATTTTTTGCAAAGCTCGCCTACCTTTTCTTTCAATTTCTCCTCGTTATAGCAGATGAGATCGATGTATGCGTGCCTCTGCCCGGTTGCGCCGCCGATTATCTCTAGAAACGAGCCGCAGCTTTTTAGCTCCTCGTCCTCGATCTTGTTTCGCAGATCAAAGCCCGCCTGCACGTCGCCGCCGCTACCGATGCTAAGAAAGCAAAATTTTATGCCAAGCTCGAAGGCTTCGTTATAGATGTCGCGCTCGCCGTTTAGGTATTGATTTACTATGGCCGTTAGGCAGGTGGTGCCCACGATCACGTCCTCGCGTACCTCGCTACCGCGCGGCTGCATCTCGTAGCTGAAAAAATTCTTTAGCGGTTCGCGCGCGGCTTTTTCGCCGAATTTCTCATCGATAAGATCGGCAAATTCGCTTAGCGGCACGCCGTTTTCTTTGGGCTGGGCTAGTACCTCAAGCTCGCCTAGCGTATTTATGATCGCCGTTTCGCCGATCATATTGTCAAGCAGGATAAAGCTAAGGTTATAGGCCTTGCCCTCGTCCTGCGCGAGCAGAGCCGCTAGGTTTTCGTTGTAAATTTTAATATCCACGTCGCTTTCGTTAAACTGCGCGTAGATCATCGACTCCTCGGCGTTTACGCGCGTATCGTACATCTCGATCCCGCCGATACCTCGCGGCGCGCGCGGCTTTCCGAGCGTGCAGAGCATTTTGGACTCGAGCTGCTTAGGCATAGCGTTTTTGATAAAGCTTAGCCAAAAGAGGCGGTGCCTCATGCCCTCGGGAGTCAGCACCAAATCAAGCTTATCGCCCGCAAGCCCGGTCATAAAATAGGGCTCAGCAAGGCAGATACGAAGCTTCTCATCGGTCTTTTGCATCGCCTTTTCAAACTCCTTCGCCGCCAGATCGGCCTTGATCTCGTCTACCATGCCGCTAAATTCCGCCCAAAATTTATCCACTCTGCCCGCGAACGTGCTCGGCTCCTGCGCTTTCTCAGCCTTTTTGTTCAAACCGAATAATCCCATAATCTCTCCTTTAATTAAATTTAAACGCAATTATAGCTTAATTTTTTGCGCGGGCTCGAGGCGCAAATTTTAAAAGCCCCGCCCTCACGTGCACTGAAAGCAGCCGCCTAAAATCTCGCATTTCTCGCAGATCTGCACATATATGACGCCCTCGCCCTGCACCAGCTCGCCGAATGGGATCTGCGCGAGGTCGCAGTCGGCACGGCAGAGCTCGACGGCCTCGGCACGATCAGACAGGGATTTGTCGAGATGAGCAACGTCCGGCTAGTCGAGGAGATGACCGACCTCATCACGGCTCAGCGCGCTTGTGGGGTGCCACCAGCTGCTCGTAGATCGGGCGGCCGTCACCGAGGGTGAACAGGGGATCTCCGGTCGACACGAACGCCACCACCGGGCAGTACTCGACCGCATCACGAGGGGCTGCCTTGCGCTCCATCGAATCAGGATGCCTGTTGCAGAGGTGAGGTGGGCCACTGGTCTGCTGGGCATCAGTCGATCACGCGACGAAGGCTCGTACGGCCGAGCGAATGATCTCGGAGCGGCTGGTGCCGTCCTTCTCGGCGCGCTGGTCGACCGCGGCCACCAGACTGTCGTCCATACGGACTGGGACGACCCGCGCCGCACCATCCCCGATGGGGCGGCGTCCTCGCTTCTTCAGCACTTCGACGTCGTATCCACGTTCCGCTTCGTCAGCCCACTCCTGGATCATCTCGTCGGTGACTGGCACGCCATCAATGGTTTCCATACGACAAGTGTAATACGAAATATCTGCCTGAACGTTGCCGAGACCGTCGTGGTGAGCTCGGTGGCCTACAGGTCGGCCAGGTTGATCTTGCCCATGTGCAGGAGCTTCTCGCGCGTGGCGGCGTCGGCCATGAGTTCGGCGATGTTGTGGGGGACGACCTGCCAGGAGACGCCCCAGCGGTCGACGCACCAGCCGCAGCGCTCGGCCTCGGGTACGGCCGACAGCCTCGTCCAGTAGCGGTCGATCTCCTCCTGGTCCCGGCAGGAGACGATCATGGAGACC
>NZ_CALIMQ010000050.1 GCF_938045535.1 uncultured Campylobacter sp.
AGCGATCATGGCTAGAGTTGACGAATTCGCAAGGCAAAGTTAAATTATGCTAGATCTAATTTTAAGTTATTTTACGAGAAGTACGTTTATTACGATATTCGTGCTTTCTTGGTTATCCGTCTATTTTGTCGTTACTTTTACGATTTTGATCTCCAGATTTGTAGGGCTTAGTGCGTGGCAACACCGCGAAGCAAAGGCACTCGAATCCTTGCTGATGGGTGGTAGGATTTCGCTTTCGGGCTCTATTTTTCAAAAAGTAAATACCGATAAAATTTCAAAAGAGGCCTTGGAAATTTATAAAGGCAAAGCCGAACGCGACTCGACTAGCGGACTTACCTGGCTATCTATAGTCGCCTCTACGTCGCCGTTTATCGGGCTATTTGGTACAGTCGTTAGCATACTTCACACATTTTCCAAGCTTGGCGGCGGAAATTCCGGCATTGATACCATCGCTCCTGCGATCAGCGAGGCGCTGGTTGCCACAGGATGTGGAATTTTTGTAGCGATCCCCGCATATACCTTTAGCTTACTTATAAAACGCAAAGCATACGAAGTTATGAGTATCATAAATCGTACGGCAGATATTTTGCTATTTAAAGCAAACACTGGAAAAGCCATTTAATGTATAATTTCGACGAAAATCCAGAGTTAAATATCACTCCTCTCGTCGATATTATGCTTGTTTTGCTAGCGATTTTAATGGTCGCGCAAACGGCGATTATCTACGATGAAAAGATCGAACTGCCTAGTGGCTCAAAAGCACAGGTTTCGGAAAACACCGCGGAATTCTTGCTTGTGCGTATCGGCGAAGATCGCAAGGTTTATATTGACAAAAGCTCGATGAGCCTAGCTGAATTCCCGGATAATCTCGTGCTGCTTAAAGGCACCGGCAAGTATAGCTTGGAAAAACCCGTCTATATCCAAGCCGATAAGAGACTCGTTTATGACGATGTAATGTTTGTTTTAAAGAGCCTAAAGCAGGCGGGTTTTACAAAAGTCGCACTTCAAACAAATGGCTAATTATTCAAATTTTACGGGGGTTAAATACGATAATTTTAAATCGTTTTTAATCGCCCTTTTTGCCTATCTGCTGGTGATTTTCGTTCTTTTATATCAAATTTCAAAGCCGCAGGAAAAATTTAAAAAATATACCGACAATCCCAACGATTATATGGATGTTACTTTTGATTTCGAAATAGATGATAAACTTCCGTCCGCGCCTGAAATCGCTAAAGAAACGAAGCAGGGCGAGTTTGAAAATAAGAATACTAAGGACGTGCCGGAGGATAAAATTAAGACTACGGCGCAAGTAGTTCCGTCACCTCCGGTGCAGGCAAAGCCGAAAGAGCCCGAAAAGCCGAAGGAAGAGCCGAAGCCGGAACCTAAAAAGGACGAGCCTAAAGCTGAGCCCAAAAAAGAGGAGCCCAAGCCTGAGCCTAAGTTGGAAGATAAACCTTCCGAAAAAGTAGTAGAGAAAAAAGAGGAAGCTAAGCCGGAGCCGAAAAAAGAGGAAAAACCGAGCTTGAGCGATCTTTTTTCGGATACGACTAAGGACAATAAGAAGCTTGAGGAGAGCGCTAAAGCTAGCGACGCCGTTCAGAGTAACAAAAAGTCCGATAAAGAAACCGCCACCTCTAGTGCTAAGGATAAAGCAGCATCTAAAAATGCTGTCGTTAAATCCGATAAACTTGGCGGTAGGACGCAAAGGACGGGTGAGTATAACGCTTATTACGGCGCTATCGAGAAGAAGCTTCAAGTTCTATGGAGTAGATATGTGGCGACCGCGAAGGACGACGCAAGGATTAAGATAGTCTTTAGCGCAGATGGGCGAGTGGCGGATTATACTATTATAGAGTTGGGGCGAGAGACGGAATTTAATCAGAAGTTGCGGGATTTTTTGGATAATCTATCGACTCAGAGTTTCCCGAAATCTCCCGACGGAGCGTCGCATGAGATTGATACTAG
>NZ_CALIMQ010000051.1 GCF_938045535.1 uncultured Campylobacter sp.
TCGTTTCTAATTTCGACTTCTTTATCCATAGCAAAAATTTAGCCCTCGTTTCAACCTCTTTGATCTGCGATGAAATTCAACCTTCTGTTTTCGCTTCTTTCATCTACACAAATTGAGCTTTTTTGCGAATTTAAGTTTGTGCTCACTGAAAGCAAGCTCCGCAAGCCCGAAATCCCTAAATTTTACAAAATACCCATTTGATCTGCGCTTTACCAGCGAATTTTTTTGATTTTCAACCGAATTTCACTTCAAATTCGCTAAACTGCGCTGAAATTTTAGCAGGCCGGTGCAAATACGGCGCAAAATAGATCATTTAGCGAGATTACCGCATGGATAACATTAAATTTTACCTAAACGATTACGAAATTGAGGGTGAAAGCTTTACCGAAGTCGTCGTTGCGATAAACGGCGAGCCTCTGCTTGAGCTAATTAGGTGGCGCGAGCAAAGCTTTGCCGCAAAGGACGGGCAAGGCTGCATCGCAGGAGACTACGCCTACTTAAGCTTGATCGATTTTGAGGAGCTATTTTTGCGCACGGCGCTTGAGGCTGATCTGGCGCAAGATGAGCGGGACGTCGTGCTACTGGGCTGTCCGTGCGGGATCTGGAACTGCTGGTATCTCGCGCTCAGGATTAAATTTGAAACAGAGACGGTTAAGCTTTACGAGTTTAAAAACCCGCGCCGCGGAGATTGGCGGTATGGGCTTGAGTTTAAATTTGACCGCGCGAGCTTTGTGGGTGAAATTTCTAAAATCGCCTCTTTTAATAAGCTCTAAAATTCGGCAAAATTTAACGGTATGCTCGAAACTGCGCCGAAACAAACCTACCTTTGCCTCAGCAAAATTTAGATTTGAGATGACGAGGGCGCCGCAAAAACTCATAGCATTAAAATTTTCGCCTCGCCGCTGCGCAAAACATCCAGCAAAATATCATAAAATTTGCCCAGTCTTAGTTTTAAAATTCCGCCCCTTTTGATGATCACGCAAACCTGTCCGCCTCGCTCGCCAAGCGCGTCGTAGAGCGCATCTAAATTTGCGACGTATTCGGGCTCGAAATCCAGCGCTGCGGCAAACAGCGCGAAAATTTGATCTTTGCGCCTAATCTTTACGCCGTCGATGATGATTTTTGCGCCGCGGCACGTTTTAAAATTTAAACTCATTGCACGCGCTCGAAGCTTTCGTAATGATCGGCGGTGTAAAAGATCAGCCCGTCGTTTGAAAATATCAGCCGCTTTGCGCCGCGCGGACCGCCGCGATACTCGATGTCGCATTCGCGCCAAATCCGCCCCTTTTTATCAGGTAGCCTGCGCTCAAAATTGCCGAAGCGATCGCCACCTATGCTCTTGCCGCGCGCGTATCGCCACAGATCACCGCCCTGCCAGCCAAGCTCACCGGCCTGCTTTTTCGTGATAAAATTTCGTGGCAAAGAGCCCGTGCGGCGGATGTGAGCGCTTACGCACTCCCTGCTTATGCAGGGCTCGTCTGAGGGCTGATTTTTAGAATTTACGTCTGGATTTTGCGAGTTTGAAGCTTCATAATCTGCGCTGCCCCGCCTGTGGACGTCCACCTCATCTTTAGGATTTGCCGCGGCGGGCTCGTTTTCTCGCGGATGAAATTTTAAATCTCCTAGGTCTGCTCCGAGCCCTGCTCCGCCGTCTGCGCTTCTTACGCCGCTCTCATTTTTTGCGTCGGCGCCGCTTGCAGGATTTTCGGAGCTTGAAATTTTACGATCGGTGCCACTTTTGATATCTTGCGCGCCGCTTTTACGCGACGCAGCATCCAGGGTTTTGGAGGTAAAAACCCGCTCATCTTTAGCCGCGGAGGCGCGCGAATTGGAGATGAAATTTAGCGCCAAAAGAAGTGCTGCAAAAATTGCGAGCGGGATCAGCTTTTTTGCCACCGCTAGCCTCTTTTGCGGGTCGCGAAGCGAAAATAGAGCACGATAGCCGCTACTATCGCGCTTAGAGCCAGCGGAGCGATCCACGGCGCGTCCTTGACATGTGCATAGAGCTCACGCACGAAATCGCCCGCATAGTAGCTCAGTAGCCCCACCACAAGCGCCCAAATAAGCGAGCTTACGGCATTGATGACGCTAAATTTTAAAAATGAATATTTTGTGATACCGATCGCGATCGGCACGAGGGTTTTGAGGCCGTAGATAAATTTTTTAATCAAAATGATGCGGTCGCCGTATTTACGAAACAAGATCTGTGCCAGAGCGAGATTGCGGCGCTGTTTGCGCAGATATGGCATGATCTCTTTTTTATTGTAGCGGCTTACTAAAAATAACCCCGAATCGCCTATGTAGTTCGATATGCAGGCGATTACGATGCATAAGACGATATTGAGCTCGCCGGCCGAGCTTAGCACGCCCGCTGCCGCAAGCGCCAAAAATCCTCCGCCCAGCGAATACAAAAACAGTATCAAATACCCCCATGTATGGAGGTTTGCAAACATCGACTCCATCAAATCCTTTCATTAGATCGTATAAAATTCTATAAATTTTGACTAAAGCAGCTTTAAAATTCGGCGCGAAAGCTTTACTCTAACGCCCCACGACGCCACTTGATTTTGTTGCGACATTAAATTTAAAATTCCGCACGGCTGTCGCAAAATACAAAATTTCGCCGCAAAATATCAAGTGAAATTTTAAAATAAAATTTCTAGACATCAAGCAAAATCACCGCAAAATTTAACGGTAAAATTTTGCAATTCTAAATTTAATGACAAAATTTCGACTTCTTTAGAATTCAAAGCAACTTGCGAATTACGCAGGATTTACGCGATATCCTCAAATGCCTCCTACCCCGCGAATTGCAATAAAATTACACACCCAAGTCTATTATTCTGCAGAAATCACGCGAGCAAAATTCCAAGCCGCTAATAAAACGCCCATAAAGCAAAATTTTTCGCTAAGCTATGCGCCTTAGCATTTCTTCTAGCTAAATTTTACTCATCTGCGCCGATTATACGCATCAAAAATGCGTAGCCGTCGCTGTTCGGATCAAAAGCGCGATCGTTTTTAGTCTCCAGCACTGAGCCGCCCAGGCTCACGCCAGCGAACAGCCCGCCCTTGTTCGTAAAGACATACATATCCTGATTTAGCACGTCCAGTGCGCCCGAATCCGCGCTGTAATTGCCCGCGACCGCCGTCGCATCGCCCGAGAGCGTGATTTGGGATTTTCGCATCTTTTCGATCACGTCGTCGTTCATCACGAAAATCACTAGGTAGTTATCCTCGTAGCCGATCTGAAGCCCGATGCTGGCGCTGCTGATCTCTGCGCCGCTTACGCTGCGCGCGCCGTCATTATTGTAGATGATGATCCCCTCGCCGTACATTCCGCCTATGATGAAGCCCAGCTTTTTGACGCTCGGAAAGATCACGATCGCGCGGGCTTGTTGTGCTAGATATTTGTACTGCGAGTTTGTGCGCATTACCGACGAATAGGCGCTTGCGCTGTTGATGATGAGCTCATCATCGGCAAATGCCGCGTTAAAAAGCAAAAATAAAGCGATTATAAATTTTTTCATTTCATACTCCTTATTTGGCTATCTCGACCGCGCGAAGCTCGCGTATGACGTTAACCTTGATCTCGCCCGGGAATTGAACCTTATCTTGGATCTCCGAAGCGATCTCTTTAGCGACCAAAACCGCCTCATCGTCGTTCATAAGCTTAGCGTTTGCGATGACGCGGATTTCACGACCTGCGTTGATCGCGTAGGCTTGCTTGACGCCGGTTTTACTCATCGCGATCGCTTCGATGTCGCTAACGCGTTTTAGATAGCTCTCTAGTACCTCTCGTCTGGCGCCCGGGCGCGCGGCACTTAGCGCGTCTGCGGCACAGACTGCGGCGCTTTCTACGCTGGTGGCCTCCTCGTGGCCGTGGTGGGCGTAGATCGCGTTTATAACTACCGGATGCTCTTTGTAGCGGCGGCAAACTTCGGCGCCCAGATCTACGTGCGAGCCCTCGTATTCGTGAGTTAGCGCCTTGCCGATGTCGTGAAGCAGGCCCGCCCGCTTGGCTAGTTTCTGGTCTCCGCCCGTTTCTGCGGCGATGATACCCGCAAGATGTGCCACCTCAAGGCTGTGCGCAAGGGCGTTTTGTCCGTAGCTCGCGCGAAATTTAAGTTTACCGATGAGTTTTAAAATTTCGGGGTGAATTTTGCTAAGGCCTAGATCCATTACGATATTTTCGCCCTCTTCGGCGATACTAGCTTCAAATTCGTCGCTTACTTTTTTATAGATGTCCTCGATGCGAGCAGGTTGAATTCTGCCGTCCTCGATAAGCGTTTCGATGACGCGAACGGCGATGGCGCGACGGTATAGATTGTGCGAGCTTACGATGATCGCATTCGGGGTATCGTCGATGATGACGTCCACGCCCAAGGTCATCTCAAGCGCCTTTATGTTGCGCCCCTCTTTGCCGATGATGCGGCCTTTAAGCTCGTCATTTTTGATATTTACGACATTGATAAGTCGCTCGGCGGCAAACTCGCCCGCGAAGCGCGACGTAGCCTGCGCCAAAATATAATTCGCCTTTTTTCGCGCCTCTTTTTTGGCTTCCTCTTCATATTTTCGCACGATGTGAGCAATGTCGGTGCGGCTTTGCTCCTCGACCTTTTTAAGCACCTGCGCGCGCGCCTCGTCCTGCGTAAAGCCCGCCACGCGCTCCAAAACCTTAAGCGCTTCGGCTAGCTTCTCTTCATAGCTTTTCTTTAAATTTGAGCCCTCTTCATAGAGGAATTTCGCCTCTTTTTTGGCACTTTCGAGCTCTTTCTTGCTGTCTTTTAAAATTTCTTGCTCTGTTAGAAGCGCGTGCTCCTTTTTGCCGAGCTCGTCAAATTTAACGTTAAATTCTTTCTGTAGTTTGCTTGCTTTATCTTCGTATTTTTTCTTAGCTTCGAACTCCGCTTCCTGCACCGAAATTTTAGAATTTCGCAAGATGCCCTCGGCTTCAAATTCTATAGCTTTGGCTTTAGCTTTAGCTTGTTCTACGAAAAAATCGTAATTGGCGTTATTGATTTTTCTAGCTACTAAGTATCCTATGCCAGCGCCCACCGCAAGAGCGCACAAGGCGATTAAAATCTCTATCATACTTTCCTCTTTTTAGGTAATTTTGGCTCGGAGTTATGTAAAAATCGCCCTTTACGTCGTGATCAAGCGATAAAATTTCGCTGCAAAAGCAGTCTTTTATACTCACGAACGCGATTGCGGGCTTAAGCTTCAGACCTGAAAAAAACATATCGTAAAATCCTTTCCCATGTCCTATTCTAGCCATTGCGCCATCCACTCCGATAGCTGGAACCACGGCTAGATCGATCTTTTTAAAATACCCGTTTTGCGGAAGCGTCTGCCGCAGCCCAAAGCGTGAAATTTTAAAAGGCTGGCGCAATCTTACCATTTTTAAGCTAATATCCACCATAAACGGAACGTAAAATTCGCAGCTTTTTGATAGCTTTTTTCTTAAAATCAAAACGTTCGGCTCGTAGCTCATCGGCAAAAATATCAAAATTTTACGCGCTTTTAAAAATTTTATCAGCCGCTCCAGCCGCCATAATATCTCATAATGCTCGCATCTGGCCGCGCGCGCGGCGTGAGATTTTAAGCGCGATTTGCAAATTTTTCTAAATTCATTCTTTTGCATAGCTTAAGCCTTTTATAAAATTTTAACGCTTATTTTAGCTAGTTTTTGTATAATCTTGCGATTAAATTTTAAGGTTTATTATGAAATTTCGTTTTTTTCTAGCGCTTTTTACGGCTGTTTTGTTTCTTGCGGGTTGCGGCGATGATGAGGATAAAAAATCAAGCGATACCCCGACCGAGACCAACGCCACGCAGCCGCAGTCCGAAACCGAAGCCGTGATCCAGGTCGATTATACCGCTCCTTTTACACTTCAGCTTAATAACGGAAAAATTTTAAATATGCAAAAGACAAAGCAGGGCTTTAGTATCGATAATAACTCTACCGTGACGTTATTTGCGTTTTTTACGCCGTGGTGCGACGCCTGCGCCGTGCAGGTAAGCGCCCTAAATGCCGCCAAACAAGCCTACTCAGGCAAACTTGAGATCATCGGCGTGATGATCGGCGACGCGAGTATAGACGATGCCAAGGCCTACGCAAGCGCGCACGAGGTAAATTATGCGATCGCTTACGGCGAGGCAAACGACTTTTTCACAAAAACCCTAGGCGGCATAAACGAAGTGCCGTATATGGCGATCTACGACGAAAAGGGCGAGTTTAGCGCGCAATATTTCGGGCTGATGCCGGAAGAAATTTTAATGACCGAATTGGAGAAAATTTTCTGATGTTCGAATTTTTTAAAAAAGGGCTTAGTAAGACCATAGACGCGATGCGAGGCGCGAAAAGCGAAGATAAAATTTCAAAAGAACTCCTAGAAGAGATGCTGCTTGAAGCCGACGTAGGCTACGAGCTCGTGGAAGAAATTTTAGAAAAACTGCCCGCAAAAAAGCTGGTCGCCAAAGATGATCTCAAGGGCGTTTTGAAGAGCTATTTCGATTACGAGATCGCGCGAGCTGCGGATGAAAAACCCTTCGTCGAGCTGATTTTAGGCGTAAACGGCGCGGGCAAAACCACCAGCATCGCAAAGCTTGCAAATTTATATAAAAATAGCGGCGAAAGCGTGATCTTAGGCGCATGCGACACTTTTCGCGCAGGGGCGGTCGAGCAATTAAAAAAATGGGCGCAGATCCTAAATCTACCGATCGTGGCGACCGCGCAGGGGCACGATCCCGCGGCCGTGGCGTTTGACACCGTAAGCTCGGCAAGTGCTAAAAATATCGATCGCGTCCTGATCGACACCGCCGGGCGCCTGCAAAATCAGAAAAATTTAGCCGCGGAGTTAGAGAAGATCGTGCGCATCTGCGACCGCGCAAAAAGCGGCGCACCGCACCGCAAGATCATCGTGCTCGACGCCACTCAGGGCAATCACAGCGTCGCGCAAGCCAGGGCGTTCAACGAGATCGTAAGGCTCGACGGCATCATCATCACGAAGCTCGACGGCACGCCCAAAGGCGGCGCACTTTTCGCCATAGCGCGCGAACTGCGGCTGCCGATACTTTTCGTCGGCGTGGGCGAGCGGATGGAGGATTTGGCGGAATTTAACTCGGATGAGTTCGTAGAGACACTGGTGGATGGGATTTATGCTTAAACTCTGCGTGTCTGCGTAAATTTACATATTCTCGCCGAACTGGCTTAAATTTTACGCGCCGAAATGCTCGGCAAATTTTGCCGCTTTATTATCTTAGAATAAATTTTGCTTAAAATTTTACGATTTTCGCTTATGATTTTGCAAAATTTTAGCTCACGCACCGCATAAAAACGCGCTCGCCCGCGTTCGCTCGCACCAAAACACATATAATGCCGCTACCCGAAACGCGGCGCTCCTACAAGAATTCTTCAATGATCTCAAGCTGTTTAAATTTCAAGGTTATCCTCTGTCCGCTCGCAAAGATAAAATCATACTCACAAACGCCTCTAGGCTTTAGCGAAAATTGATGAACTATCAGATCGTTATTTTTAAAGCTCTTGTCGTCCGTTTTGAAGCGGACGGCTAGGACGTTTTTGAAAACAAATTTAAAATTTCTATCTCGGTAGGGCGATAAAAATTTCATCGTCAGTCTATCTTCGTTTTTTAAAATGCCAAATTTAAATTCAGTCAAAACGGCGTCGTGAAGGGTCTCTTTCGTACTGAACAGATACCTTTTTGGATCCGAAACGAACCGCCTGATAGGCTTTGCTATTTCGTTTTCATTCTTGCGAAGCGACTTAAAATAATCGTCAAAATACCAAATACCGCCCTTTCTTTTTATTTTCGCCGTGATCATCCGTCCGTCCATTTGCGTTTTTCTTAAATTTTACTCATGTGCACTGCATAAAAAACGCGCTCACCCGCGTCCGCTCGCACCAAAACACATATAAAATCCCGCCGCTGCCGAACATCACCTCGCCGCCTTGCTCGCAGCTTGGAAGCTCGCTATCAAGCTGCATTAAAAACTCCATCTTTTCGCCGCATATCGGACACGTCGGCACCGAGGCACCCTGTATCCATGATGGCTCGCCGCCGATGCGCGCGAGGTTTTGCCTGCTGTTTGACATCCCCCAGTCCTGAGCCGCCCAGCGCGCGGGCGTGGGCGCCAGCGCGACCTCGCACTCCATTATCGGCTCATCCTGCACGTATTCGACTTGCGTCCTTTCGCCGATACGCCGCGGCATACCCTGTGCGTCGTACTCGTAAAAGGCTATCTCGCCTTCGTTTATCTCTCTGACGTGCGCGGCGAGGATTAGGCGCGGCAGCGATCGCACGGGCAAGTCGCGGGGCGGCGGATCAAGCGTGATGAGATGAAATAGCGGATTTTGCGCATCGCCGTTCGGCTCATCCAAAACCCCGCCGAGCTTATAGCTTGCCTCGCCGCTCTCAAGCCGCCAGGTCGGATGGTGTTTCGCCAGATGCGGTGCATAAGGCGCGCCGAAATAGCCGCGCGGAAAGATTATGTGATACACGCACTGTCCGCAGTATCTTTTGAGCCTGAATTTCTCGCCGCCAAAGCAAATTTCATCGTTCGGCGCTTTTTGTGATTTATCGGAATCGGATTCGTTTGAGTTAAATTTAGAGCCATAGTCGACTGCGCCCGCTTTGAAATTTTCGCTCGCTTGGGTTTGCTTGGCGCCGCCGCATTTGCCCGCATCCATTTTTAAAATTTCATCCGCCGCTTGAGCCGCGCCGTCTGCGTAAAATTTAGTCCGCTCAAAAGTAAATCCCACGGCCTCCAGCCAGTAGCCTATATATTCGAGCAAATCGCACGGGCGATCGAAAAAATCCTCCGCAAGCGCGAACTCGCAGGCAAATTTTACGTTTCGCGGATCGCGGGTTTGCAGCAGGCAGCTAAAAATTTTTTGCTTATCGTCTCTGCTCGTCTGCGGATCCGCAAGCCTCTCGCGCCAGAACTTTGAGCTCTCGTAACTAAGCCCGCGCCACGGATACTCCGCGTAATACGCGCTCTCGTTCGGCTGCAGTTTAAAAAGCTCGCCAAGATATGGGTGCAAAAGCGGCGCGAACTCGAGACTTGCCGCAGCGATTACCTCTTCGGCGTTTTTCCAGCGCGCGCTTTTTTCATCTCTACCGTGTTGCCGCGCATTTTTGCCTGCGCTTTTGTCCGCCCGCGCCGAGCGTGCGTTCTCTCCCGTCTGTGCCGCGCTTTCGTCCTGCTTCGTTTCGCGCCCCTCTGCCGCCTCTTCGCGCAAAATTTCAACCGCCGTGGCGATCAGAGCTTTAAAATCCCCCTCGCCTACATAGCCCAGAGCGTCCTTTAGCAGCGTGCCGCCCTCTTGCTGCCCACGCAGCAGGCTGTCCGCTAGCGTAAAATACGCCGTCTCGTCTCCTTGTAGCCGCCAAAACCGCTCGTATAAACCGGGCATACTAAAGCCGTCGCGCGCAAAGTCCTGCGCCAATTTTAGCGCCTCGTCTCGTTTATCCATCTTATTTCCTTTTGCGATTTTATTTTGATAATTTTAGCGTAAATTTAGATTAAATTTTGAAAGCGACTTATTTTATATGTCAAAATTCCGGCAAAAAATATGAGAGATTAAATTCGGCGTAAATTAAAATTTAGAAGTGTGCCGAGCCCCGTAGAGCCCGGCTAAATTTTAAAATAGCTCTTAAATTTAAAAGCTATCGTCTCTTTTTTCAAAGATCAGATGCAGCACGTATGTCACGGCGAAGGTCAAGGTGCTAGGCACGATCCAGCCGAGCATCGAGTCGTAAAACGGCATCATCTTCACAAACGACGTCACAAGCGGCACCGAAATCCCCAAAATATCAAGTCCGTTTATGACGCCCTCGACGACGCAAACATAGACGCAGGCACGGTAAATCAGCTTGCTCGAATCGATCCACGGATTAATCAGCGAGAGGATTATCAGCATGATTGAGATCGGATAGATGGCGACGAGCACGGGGATGGAGCCTTTGATGATGGTCGTAAGGCCGAAATTTGCGACTCCAAAGCCGATCACGCACCAAGCGATCGCCCAGGTTTTGTATTTGATCTTGCCTTTCGTAAGCTCTTCGAAGTATTCGCTAGCCGAGCTTATAAGCCCTAACGTCGTGGTGATGCAGGCTAGAAAAAACGCGCTGCCTAGGATCACGACGCCAATTCTTCCGAAATAATGATCGCTTACTCGCGACAGAAGCTCCGCTCCGTTGATATTCGGCGTATCTTTGAAAAGCTCCGCGGAGGTTGCGCCCAGATAGCCCAGCATAAAATATATCGTCATCAGTATGACGCCCGACATCATTCCCGCTTTTATCGTAGAGGTGACGAGGTGCTTCTCGTCGCTTACGCCAGTTGCTTTAATAGCGTTAATTACGATGATTCCGAATGCCAGTGATGCAAGCGCGTCCATCGTCTGATAGCCCTCTACGAAACCCTTTGCTGCGGCATGATCGACATACTCTCCGCTAGGAGCGACGAAGCTTCCGATCGGAAACAAAAATCCCGCGCCGAAAAGCAGCAAAATAAGCGCCAAAAGTATCGGCGTGAGGTATTTTCCGAGCAGATCGACGAGCTTTGAAGGATTCATACAGATGTAATAGTTCAGCGCAAAATATGCCGCAGAATAAACAAATAGCCAAATTTGAAGGCGCTCTTCCGCAATAAAAGGCTTAATCGCGATGTCAAAAGGCATATTCGCCGCGCGCGGTATCGCAAAAAGAGGCCCGATCGTAAGATATAAAAGCGCGGTAAAAACGATCGCAAACACCGGATCTATGCGGCGCACTAGGCTCTGAAGCCCCTTAGCGCGCGCAATGCCTGCGACGCCGAGAACCGGCAGAAGCACCGCCGTAGCGCAAAAAAACATTATCGCGACATAAAAATTCTGTCCGGAATCCTTGCCTAAGCCCGGCGGAAAAATAAAATTTCCCGCACCGAAAAACATCGCAAATAGCGTAAGCGATATCGTCAAAAACTGGCTTCTACTAAGCTTGCCCTTCATCTTAAACCTTCTTTAAATAAAGTGAAGTTTGTATTATAGTTATAAATGTTTAAAACATATTTAAATTTAGACGCAAATCCTCTATCTCGCGATTTTTGATCTCGCAAATAGCGCGCGGAGCGGCTAAAATTTTAAAAATTTTAAGTATAATTTCGCGAAATTCAAGGCTAAATTTAGACAAAATGAGCGAGGGATAAAGATGGCGAAGATTAAAACCACGATTTTTGAGTGCCAACACTGCGGCAATCAGCAAAGCAGATGGCTCGGCAGATGCCCCGACTGCGGCGCGTTTGATAGCTTCGTCGAGCTCAAGCCCGCTCAGATCAAAGCGCTAAAAGAGATCGAGGACGAGCTTGCCCGCGCCTCGTCCGCAAGCGCCAAAGCGATCAGCGAGATACAGATCGAGCAAATTTCGCGCATCGACACCAAGGATAGCGAGCTAAATTTAGTCCTCGGAGGTGGCGTCGTAGAGGGTTCGCTCGTGCTAATCGGCGGCAGTCCGGGCATCGGAAAATCCACGCTGCTGCTTAAGATCGCGGCAAATTTAGCAAGCGGCGGCCGCGCCGTGCTTTACGTAAGCGGCGAGGAGAGCGCCAGCCAGATCAAAATGCGTGCGCAGCGGCTTGGCGCGATAAGCGAGCAGCTGTTTTTGCTCACCGAGATAAATCTGGGCGCCGTGCTTGAAGAGGTGGAGCGCAGGGATTATAAGTTTATCGTCATCGACAGCATCCAGACGCTTTTTAGCGACAAAGCCCCCTCTGCGCCGGGCTCGATCACGCAGGTGCGCGAGATCACGTTTGAGCTAATGCGACTTGCTAAAGCGCGCGGGATTTCGATCTTCATCATCGGCCACATCACCAAAGAGGGCTCGATCGCAGGCCCGCGCATACTAGAGCATATGGTGGACGTGGTGCTGTATTTCGAGGGCGATGCGAGCAAGCAGCTTAGAATTTTACGCGGTTTTAAGAACCGCTTCGGAGCTACGAGCGAGGTGGGGATTTTCGAGATGGGGCCGCACGGGCTCGTTAGCGCAAAGGACGTCGCGAGTAAATTTTTCACGCGCGGCAAGGCGGTAAGCGGCTCGGCGATCACGATCACGATGGAGGGCACGCGCGCGCTCGTCGTGGAGATCCAAGCACTCGTGTGCGAGAGCGGCTACCCGAAACGTAGCGCTACGGGCTTTGATAAAAATCGCCTCGATATGCTTCTGGCGCTACTTGATCGCAAGCTTGAGATCGGGCTTGGCGGATACGACGTCTTCGTAAACGTAAGCGGCGGCGTAAAGATCACCGAAACGGCGTGCGATCTAGCCGTCGTCGCGGCGATCGTAAGCAGCTTCAAAAACCGCCCGATCAGCAAAGAAAGCGTCTTCATCGGCGAGGTGAGCCTAAACGGCGAGATCAGAGAGATCTTTAACCTCGATGCGCGCCTAAAGGAAGCTGCGATGCAGAAATTTAAAAACGCGATCGTCCCGATGAAGCCGCAAAACGCGCAGGGGCTTAAAATTTTTCACGCTACCGAGATCACGCAAATTTTAGATTGGATGTGAGACGGCGCGCTTCTTAGCTTCGGTTTAGCAGAGGGTGCGAATGGGCGAAAATGAGTTTTGAGCGGCAAGGGACGCGTTGCTTTTGCATGGGCGCGGCGAAGGGCGCAAGCGCGCCGCTTTTTGCATGGCTCACAAGCAAGCGCAAATGAGCTTGATCGCTAAAGCGCGATTTTTGGAATTTCACGTATCGTAGCGGCTCAAAATTTCATTTGAGCTTTAAAACGGCTCGGCGACGGTGCGGTTAAAATTTAATCATTCGCGCCGCATCCTAGTAAACAAGATAGGTGCTTTGCGGCGTAAATTTTAAAATTTTGCCGCAATGCAGCGCAAAGCCGAGCGCGGTAGGCCCTTGCGTCGCACAAAATTCTATCGTGACGCACAGGACGTATCGCATAGGGCTAAGAGCCGGTAAAATTTTAGCGACGCCAAGCTCTCATGCACGGACGCGACGCGGATACCACAAGCAAAGTATCGCGCGCCGAGCCGAATGGGCGCCGCCGTAGCACGTCGCAACCCGAAAAGGCTTGCTAACAAGACGCTATGCAAGCCAAAGCGCGCAGGTCCGCCTCACATAGCCAAAAGACAGAGCCCGAGAGGTGGCAAGATAGCAACGCAGCGAGAGCGCGATGAAATTTTAACGCAGACCGCATAAGCCGTCGGCAAAGCCTAATTCTACGGACAGGTTCTGCAGATAAAATTTCGCAAATTTAGCGCGGATAAAATTTTATAAAATTTAAACGGAAAGGTGCGTATGAGCCCAAACGTAATCGTCAAATTCGTCATTTTGTTTTTCATCAGAGCGCAAAGCTTAAACATTAAATTTAGCAGGCTCGATGCCGTCGTATCGCGCGCTTACGCCAAATATGGGGCGCTCTTTAAGCTCAGCGTGCCGCTACTTGCCGCAGCATCGGTATTTGCGCTGTTTAACCTATACGATTTTGCCAAAGCCAACTACGCACTGACGATCTTTTTGCTTGCTTTGGGCTCGCCTCTGCTTGCGTATGGCTTTTTTAAGGCGATAAAATCAGCGATGACCTTCGCGCTATTTGTGATCCCCTTTGCGGCGGTGTTTGCGATCATCGCGGTTACGGGTGCACAAAAGCTTGATAACTCGCTAAATTTCAACATCGTCTTTCCGCTGTTTTTCACCATCGTGTGGTTTGCGATGTCGGTGATCGCCGATGAGGACGTGGCGCAGATCATGAATAAGATCGTATCGAAGCTCTCGACGCTTTTCGTGACGATTTTCATCCTTTACAACTACGAGACGCTTCACGGAATTTTAACCGCGGGCGCGGGAGGGTATCGCGCGGGCAGCGACGAGCTAAACGCGCTTGATCTGGTGTTTATGACGATTAGATTTTTCACGCTGCCTTCGATTTTTACATTGATGATTTTTGAGATCAAAGATTATCTTTTTATCAGATACGGCGCGTTCGTGCAGGCTCAGCAGGAGCGCGTAGAGGATTTAAAAAATTCCAAGGGCTCGAAGTAAAAATTTAAAGTTTAATTCAATCTAATTTCGCGCGCCTTAAATGCTCGCAAATACTAAAGATTGCGACCGCCATGTGCACGCTGGCTTAGGCGCGGCAGTGGGACCAATAAAATTTGAAATGAAATTTTAGGACAAAATTTTGAGATGGAATTTTAATGACGCACCGGTTATGCGCGGGCTAGGATTTAAAGCCGCGAAGCTTCAAATCCCGACCCCGCAATCAAAATTTAAAATTTTAAAAGAAGCTGTATATGTCGTCTAAAAGGAAGTATTTTTTATCGACGGTGCCTTTGTAGAAAGGCTCGAAAGTATCGTTATACGCCTTTTTGAAAAAGCCTTCTTTGCTAAGCGAAATGAGCGCTTGATTAACGGCTTCTGCGAGATCTGCGTTGCCTTTTTGCATCGCGATGCCTAAAAATACGTTCTCGCCAAGACTTTTGATATTAACCTCGACGCTAGGATCTGCGACCGGATAGACCATCACAAATAGATTATCGTCGCACGCGCCGTCGATCTCGCCGCTCTTTAACCGCTTGTAGCAATCGGAGGAATTTTTGCAATACACTAGATTGTAGCCGCCGTCCTTTTGCATAAACGCTTCGCCCGTCGAGCCGCGAATAACGCCTACTTTCTTACCTCGCAGATCGCTCATTTTTTGGATATTGTCACTTTT
>NZ_CALIMQ010000052.1 GCF_938045535.1 uncultured Campylobacter sp.
GGATTAAAGTTACAAATGCAGCTGGGATAAAGAATGAGTGGATCTAAACAATGCTAAAAATTTTCAAAAGAATAGAGGACGATTCAAACGAGTTCAAGCCTCTTTTAATCGAGATAGAGGATGCTCCGCAAAACCCCCTAGGAAGATCTATCTTATGGATAGCTTGCGGGGCTTTGATATTTGCCGTGCTGTGGATGGTATTTGCTAAGGTTGATATCGTAGTAAGCGCTAACGGCAAGGTCGTGACCGACGGAGAGATTAAAATTTTAAAATCTCTTGAAAGCGGCGTCGTCTCTAAAATTTTAGTTAAAGAGGGTGATAGGGTAAAAAAGGGCGATCATCTAATCTTAATCGATCCTAGCGTTTCTACGGTAAATTTATCCACCAAGCAAGAGAGCTTGGCGCTGCTTGAATACTCTATAAAAAGGCTTGATGCTCTAAGCTCAGGGGGGAGCTTAGATGCCAATATCAGCGCAGATGAGCTGAGCTTATACAATACGCAAAAATCAAATTACGAAGAGAGCATAAATGTCTATAATCTAAAAATGCAAGCTCTGCAAATGGGGATAAACTCTACTAATTTGGAGGTCGAGAGGCTAAGCGGAATTTTAAAGATAGATGAAGCGCGGCTAAGCAATCTAAACAAAGTAAAAGATATAATAGCACGCAAGGATCTATATGAGCTCAAATCCAAGGTAATCGAGCTAAACTCCAATCTTAAAATTTCAAAAGAGAAGCTTGCCGAACAAAGGGCAAATTTAGATGAGCTAGCTAAAGAGCTTGAGGCCTTTAAAAGCCAAAGCATATCTAAGTGGCTCGATGAGATGCTAGCCAAACAAAAAGAAGCAAGCTCGCTAAAAGCGGAGATTAACGCGATCTTGTTTCAAACCAGACAGCAGATCATCTCCTCTCCGGTTGACGGCTTTGTAGGAAAGCTACTAGTAAATACTCAAGGAACCGCCATCACAAATCAAGAAAATTTAATCTCTATAGTGCCTAGCGATAAGCCTTTAATCATCAAAGCAAACGTGCTTAATAAAGATATAGGCTATCTGGAAAACAATCAAAGCGTAGCCATTAAGGTTCAGACCTTCGACTTTCAAAAATACGGCAAGCTAGAGGGTAGGCTGATTCACATAGCAAACGATGCGATAAACGATGAGAAGCTGGGAGAAATTTATGAAGTAAAGATTAGACCCGATTCTATATTTTTAATCGTAGATGGGATCAAAAAGGAGATCGAGCCCGGTATGAGCGTAACTGCCGAAGTAAAAGTAGGCAAACGGCGCGTAATAGAGCTATTTATCTACCCTGTCATCAAATACCTAGACGAAGGACTTAGCGTAAGATAGAGAAAGGGCAGGATGGCAAGTGGATATTTTACCCTAATGGGTAAGTCTTCGCTCAAATACATTGCTTGTTTGAGTGACTCCTATCCTGCCTGTCCTAGAGGGTAGGAGCAACTACACCGATACCCTCAAGCTTCGTTTGAGTAGAACTACCTATCCCATCTGTCCTAGCACAGCCTTACTTTAAATTTAGCGCAAGCAAGGACGTCCTCTTGATAAATTTTTTTAATGTAGTACCGAAGCAGAGTGGATAGCCGCTGCCTCTATCTTGAGCTGCTGTTCGTTCTAGCATGTGAGCCTCTGGTTAAATGCGCAATTTGAACAGCAGCCCTTACCCGAGCGGTTACCTGTCTCGCCTGGTTGGATACCCGCTTGAACAGCTACTTTTCATCTGAGAGGTTGTTTTATCATAGCGGATGGCGACAATCCAAGCGAACAAAAAAACAATATATCTGCGAGGGGCGAGATTGTTACCGCCGGTAGCCTTTGCGAGCAACCGGCGGCGTTTCACGAGTAGTCGTTAGCAGAGCAACATGTAGCATTGAGAGTGCGCAGCCCTGGGTTAGAGTGGACGGGGGGCGGGGGGCGGCGATTAATTCCCCCAGCCGCTCGCAAACATCTGCATGATATCCGGATTATTTTTCATATCATCCATCGAGATATTGCTCATGCCGTTATTTGAGGCGTAAGCGTTGAGATCTTCGATGATCTTATTGATTTTGCTGGCAGTGATATACTCTCCGCTAGCAAGCGCGATTTGCTCTATGGATGAGCCGCCAAATTGATTATTTATACGGACGGTGTCATTATCGCCGTATTTTAATACTAAATCGTTGGCAACCCTTTGGAAGGTGATGTTTTCTTTACCGATCCCCTCTTTAAATTTAAGAGTATCGTTACCCCTACCATCATAGATATTATCTGCTCCGTCGCCTCTACCGAATATATAGGTATCATCACCGTATCCGCCATCAAGACCGTCGTTACCGGCTCCACCTTCTAGGGTATCATTGCCGTTCTCTCCATAAAGAGTATCGTCACCGTCTCCGCCGTAAAGGATGTCGTTGTCATTTCCGCCATAAAGCTTATCATTACCTTCACCGCCGTAGAGGGTGTCGTTGCCGTTGCCACCGTAAAGAGTGTCTTTGCCTTCAGACCCTACCATCATATCATTTGCATTGGTGCCGCTGGAATTGGAGGTTATTGTCGCTATGTCTAGCTTATTTTGCGTCTCTTGGCCTATGGCGGCTATATACTCGCTTAGCACCCCACGTTTATTCGCTCCGTATGCAAACTCGGCAAGTAGGCTAAGGCCTGCGGCGAACTCCTTTTTGCTCTGAAATAAAGTAGCAAACTCCGCCAAATCCACGAAAGCCTTCTTCGGATCGCTTAGGTTTATCTCTTTAAATTTATCGATTACTTTGGTGAAATTTAGTCTGAAATCATACTTCGGCTTAGCAGATGCGTTTGCACCGCCGTTTGCGGTATCGGATTTTGAATTATCGCCCGCCGAGGCGCCGCCGTTCGCGGTATTGGATTTTGAATTGTCGCCCGCAGCCGTATCGTTAGGTACGGAGATCATATCTAGACTTATCAGATCGGCATAGCCTTTTAGTCTCGTTTGAGCCAGCAGCGATGCATAGGAGTAGTTTAAAATTTTCTCATACGTTTCGTTTGTGTTTTTGATGATAGCTTTTATATCGTCGTTGCTTATATAATAGAGCTCTGCAGTCTTTGAGCCGGTGAAAGCATCGATTACTTTGATCTTGTATTTTATACTCTCAAACTCCTTTAGTAAGCTCTCATCTATAGAATTTGAGCTATTTAGTAGAGCCTGATATTGAGACGGAGTGAGGCTTAGTCTTCTGGCGTTTGGATTACCGGAGTTTATCACGTTACCGTCTGCATCTACATTGATGTTCGATCCTGCGCCTAGACTTACATTGCTTGGAAGCTTCACCCCTTTTAGGTTTACTTCGTAGCCCGCGGCATTAGAATTTCCGCCTGTGCTTCTTGCAGCAGTCTCGCTCCAGGCTTTTATAAGAGCAGGCAGAGCCTTGAGCTGCTCCTCTTTGGTACTTAAGCGAGAGTAGCTATCTAGCGCGGCAGCTAGCTCTTTATTTAAAGCAGCGGCCGATCTTAGATCTCTTAGTAATCCAAAGCCTTTGATATTTGCTCTAGCCATATCCTCGGAGCTTAACGGTGTTTCATCTTTAAATTTAGAGTTTATCGTATCTACGTTGAAATTC
>NZ_CALIMQ010000053.1 GCF_938045535.1 uncultured Campylobacter sp.
GCACGGCGGCGTTGGGCACGGCGATGCGGATGATCTCGCAGCCCTCCTCGGCGAGAAATTTCGCTAGCAGCTTCGTTGCATTTGGGATATTTTTGTGTATCTCGTTGCCCGAGTGTCCGCCGCTAAGCCCGGTGACGCCGATTTCGTAAATTTTACCGCTCTTCTTGATGGTCTGCGCGCCGATTCTCGCGCTCACGTTTATGCCGCCGGCGCATCCCAGCGTCACGCGGTCGTCTTCTTCGCTGTCTAAATTTAGCAAATTCGGCGATAAAATTTTACCTTTAAAGGCGTTTGCGCCCACGAGCCCGACCTCTTCGTCGTTGGTAAATAGACACTCTAAATTCGCAAACTTCCTCATTGCGCCCATCATCATCGCTACGCCGATACCGTCGTCAGCGCCCAAGCTCGAGTTTTTAGCCTTTAGGATGCCGTTTTCTTCGATGAGCTGCAAATTCGGCGCCGCACCCACGCAAACCATGTCGTAGTGGCTTTGCAGGCAGATTTTAGGCTCGCCTTTTGCAGCGTGGATGTTACCCGCCTCATCGACGCTCACGTGAAAGCCCTGGCAGCGCGCAAAATCCGCTAAAAACTCCCTCATCTGCTCCGTTTCGCAGCTGCAGTGCGGTATCTCGCACAGCTTTTTAAAATCATTCATAACCTCGTTTTTTTGCATGTTTGCTCCTTTGAATTTATTACATCCGCGCGTTATTGCGACACGCCCGTTAAATTTAAGCGCGACCGCGCCGATATAGTGCTTCTGCAAAATACACGCACAGAATTCTATCAATCGCGCTAGCTTACGCTGCAGGCAAGCCGCGCAAAATGAAATTTTATGCAAAGTCGCATGAATTTTACCGAAATTTAGCAAGAATTTTATTTAAAATTTAGTCAGAATTTTGCCGGGGATTTTTATTTTACGATTACGCCTTCATAGCCCGTTTTAGCGATTGCCTCAAGCATCGCGGTCTCGTTTGCGTCATCTTTTGCCGCGACGGTTGCTGTTTTGCTCTGCTGTGAAACCTTCGCGCTTATCACGCCTGGCGTTTGCAAAAGCGCCTTTCGCACGATCGTGGTGCAGAGCGGACAGTGGATTTTTTCCACGTAAATTTTAACCTCTTTGTCGGCAAAAAGCGCCGTAAATCCAAGCATCAAAAACAAAATTTTACGCATAAAGCCCTCCTAAAATTTCAGGATATGTAAGCATAAAGGCAAGCAAGGCTCCTAAGAGCGCGTAGATTAAAATCCACTTTTTACGCCCGCTTTGCAGCGAGCATGCGCGCGGCTTTTTGAAAAAGAAAAATGCAGAAAGCGCGAAGCAAAAAAGCGCTAACGCAGAAAACGGCGCGCGGTAGTCACCGAAAGCCTCTGCGCCTGAAAAAATGGAAAAGCTCGCGCCGAAAATCAAAAATAAAAGCGCGGGCAGGCAGCAAAACGTCGCCGCAACCGCGCTAAAAATCGCGGCGAATATCAGCCACAGACTGCGCGTGCTGAAGCGATTTTTGTCAGGATATTCTCGCTTTTGAGCCAAGGTTTCTTGCGCGGAATTTTCTAGTTCGGTTTTCAAATTTTACCTTTTAATTATAATCTTGTCATAATCTTGTCGCATCCTCGTCGGCTTTTGGCGTAGAATTTTATCCGCAAATTTTAAATTTAAATTTCACCCTTTTAAGCGTCGTATACTTACTATTTAGCGCCAAATGCGGCTATAAATTGGTCGTGGCGCGCCGTGCGGTGTCGCATAAAATAAATTTGCCAGTCCGCGGTGAGCCATGAAATCAAAGGCATAAATGTTCGCGTGCTGGTTCTTGATCTGCGTGAAATAAAGCCGCCGAAGCGCCACCAAAGTTTTAGTGCTAAATCCCTGCACCGTCATCTCGCAATGGAATTAAATTTAGCAAATTCTATCACGACATAAACGCGACGTTGCTGCTCGTAATCTCGTAACGAAATTAAATTTAGCCGCAGCCTCTGACTTTATGACCTTTGGCTACGCTTTAAATTTTACTTTCAAAGCCCGTTTCTGCCGCGTCGCGGTAGAAATCGATCTGATCTTTTTTGATGATACGGATGTAGTCGGTGCTGCCGGGATGGCCGCTTTGAAAGCCCGCCGTCATCACGTAGGTGCCGCCTTCTTCGATGAGCCCGCGCTGCAGAGCCTCGCTTATGATATGTGCGAGCAGCGAGTTGATGCTCGTTTTTTCCCTGACCATCGCTGGATTTACGCCCCACACGAGACTTAGCGCGTGCGCGGTCTGCTCGTCGTGTGCGATTGCGATGATGTCGATTTTGGCGCGGTTGCGTGCGAGTTTGATCGCCGAGCGCCCCGAGCCCGTGATCGAAAGTATCGCGCCCGCGCCCAGCCTTGCGGCAAGCGCTGCGGTGCTCGAAGTGATCATATCGGTCTCGTCGTAGAAATCGTAATCGTTAAATTTATCGTAAGGATAGATCTTTTCGGTCTCGCGGATCGTCTCGCTCATCGCGGCAACTACGGCTGCGGGATTTTTGCCGATGGCGCTTTCCTCGCTTAGCATTACGGCGTCGGTGCCGTCGAGCACGGCGTTTGCGACGTCGCTGATCTCGGCTCTGGTGGCGCGCTCGTGCTCGGTCATGCTAAGCATCATCTGCGTTGCGGTGATGACGGGCTTTGAGCGGGCGTTGGCTAACGCTATGATGCGCTTTTGGATGCGCGGGATCTCATAAAACGGCATTTCGATGCCCAGATCTCCGCGCGCGACCATTATGCCGTCGCTTGCTTCGATGATCTTTTCAATATTTTCGACCGCGTCGAATTTCTCGATCTTGGCGTAAATTTTAGCTTTCGAGCCCAGAGAGTTTAAAATTTCGCGCACGCGCAGGATGTCGTTTTGCGACTGCACGAAGGAGATGCCTACGAAATTTACGCTGTGCGCCGCGCCCCAGCGCAGATCTGCGAGGTCTTTTTGAGTGATGACGTCGATATTTAGGCGGGTATTTGGGAAGTTCACCCCCTTATTTGAGCTTAAAAAGCCGTCGTTTTCGAGCACCGCTCGCACGCCTTGCTCGCTTACCGCGACTACCTTGGCGCGGATCGAACCGTCGTAGAGGTAGATAAACTCGCCCACCTTCATTAACGGCAAAATTTCGGGGTGGTTGATACACAGCTCGTATTCGCCTTCCGCGGTCTTTTTGCCGATTATTTCGCGAGGAAGGAAGGTGATTTTATCGCCCGTTTTTAGTTTAAAATTTTCCTCTAGCTTGCCGACGCGGATCTTTGGACCGCTGATGTCCTGAAATACGCCTACGCGCACGCCCAGGCTCTTTTCTACGGCGCGGATTTTGTTTAAATTTGCCTCGTGATACTCGTGCGTGCCGTGGCTGAAGTTCATCCTAAAGGCGTTGCAGCCCGCCTTTACCATCGCGCTCATCATCTCTTCGCTGTCGCTCGCAGGCCCGATGGTCGCTAAAATTTTGGTTTTTTTAAGCATCTTTTCTCCTTTAAATTTAAAATTTATCGCCGCATTGGGCGAAATTTTGCGCAAAATTTTGAAATTTCTAAAATTTAAAATTCGTTAGATGAAGGAATTTTAAAATTTTATGGTGCGCGAGAATTTTAGAATTCTACGGCACGGTGAAATTTTAAAATTTCATAGCTTGCGGTGCGGGTTAAATTCTAAAAATTCGCGTTTGAATGAAATTTTAAAACTCTCTATATATGTGAAGCGCGAGCAAAATTTTAAAGTCCTCGCCGAAGTAAAATTTTAAAATTCTTGCCCGAGCGAAATTTAAAAATTCCTCTTTATTGCATCATTTCCGCGTCAAATTTTGCATCATCCAAGCTCACTCCCAAATATTCGCAGGTGCTTTTTGCGTCGCGAAGCGCGTTACCTAGGCAGCTCGTAGCACCTGGGCTTGGGGTCATATTAAAGATAATCCCCGGATTTTCGCCTATTCTAGCTTCGCCTAAAAGCAGCTTTTTTTGCGAGTGTGAGATTACTTGTGGGCGCACGCCGCCAAAGCCCTTGGCGTAGTAAATATCCTCCTCGCGGATGCTAGGTATGATTTTGCGCGCATTTTTGACGAAAAGCTTTTTACCTAAAATCGGTATCTCAAAGCCTATATTGCGGATTAAGAAGTCCCTTACCTCGCTATCGCCAAAATTTTGCCAAATGACCTTGGCTACGTCCATGTCAAAATTTAATGATTGAAAAAATTCCGGCACCGAACGACAGCCCTTGTAGCGCTCGAGCTTCGGTAGCGTAAGTGCGGTAGGGCCAAATCTCGTGCAGCCGTCCGCCAAAAGATCGGGGTCGCCGTGAAGCGCGGCAAATGGAAGCTTTGGGTTTTGCACCATGTAAACCTTGCCGTTTAGAAGCTTTTGCTTGGTTAGATAGAAGCTGCCCGCGATGCAGATCGTGCTAAAATCCTGCCCCAGCCCCATTTTGTGCGCCAGCCACAGCGAGTGAGCGCCTGCATCTACGACTACGAAATCGGCGCTTAGCGAGAGTCTATTTGCAGTGCGGATATAGAGCTTATCGCCTACTTTAGTGATGTTTTGCACCTCGGAGTTTAGATATAGATCGCAGGTTTTGCCCTCCACGTTTTTAGCGTTTTGCACGAAGGAATTCGCCATCGCGCCGTAATCGATCGTCGTGTAAACTCCCGATTGCACGCCCATTGCTACGATATCCTCCGCTCGCTCCTCACCGTGCCCGTCAAAAACTAGCTTGGGCTCGATTTTTTTGAGCTCTTCCTTGTCAAAAAGCTGCAGATACGGATAAAGCTCTTTAAATTTCTCAAAGCGGTCTTTAATTAGCTCTACCTCGCTTTCGCCCACGCCAAGAGCCATTTTCTGCCCCTGAAATAAAAATTTATTCTCATATCCGTGCTTTTGGCAATACTTCACGATCATATCCGCCTTGCGCTTGACTTCGGTCGCTTTTTGCAGGTCGTAGTTGGTCTCGATGTCGCCGCAATGAATCGTCTGGGAATTTGCACTGGCTTTAGAATTTAGCGTCGCAAGCCCTTCGTATTTTTCAAGTAGAGCGATATTTTTGATCCCGCTAAATTCTGCCAATACATATGCTAACGCGCTGCCCGTGATACCGCCGCCTATGATGATTACTTCGTAATGTTTTTCTTGCATGCCCTTTCCTTATCGAATTTGGCTGCAATTGTGCGAAAATTTCGCTTAAAAGCTAGTTATAAAAGCGTGAATTTAGATGATTTTATATAAAATTCGCACCATTTCATTTTGGGAGTAGTATATGAAAAAATCGATTCTTGTCGGATTAAGTTTGATTATAGCCACGTCGCTGTGGGGCGCAGATAAGAAAGTTTATCGCCTTAAGCTAGCTCAGACTTACGAGCTTAGTATGCCTATCGTAGGCGATGTCGCCAAGCGGATGGCAGATCTTGCAGATAGTATGTCTGATGGCAGACTAAAAATCAGCATCGACGCGCCTAGCAAACATAAAGCACCTTTTGCGATCTATGATATGGTCAAAAACGGACAATACGATTTAGGCTATACTGCGAGCTACTATTATAAAGGCAAAAATAGCGCGAATATGCTGTTTACGACCGTGCCTTTTGGTATGACTAAAGACGAACAGCACGCTTGGTATTACTTCGGTGGGGGCAAGGAGCTAGCGGATAAATTCTATGCTAAAAACAATCTAAAGGTCTTTAATATCCTAAATAGCGGCATGCAGATGGGTGGCTGGTTTAAAAAAGAGATTAATACGCTAGATGATTTAAAAGGGCTTAAATTTAGAATTCCAAGCTTTGGCGG
>NZ_CALIMQ010000054.1 GCF_938045535.1 uncultured Campylobacter sp.
TCTTGCTACGCCCGCAAAGCGCGCCAAAGCTGCCCTTTTGCCTGCCATTAGCCGCGTATCGCTACCCGCCGTTTTTTTATAAATTTGCAGATTTCATACCCGCTCCGAGCGACATCTCGCAGGAGCTTAAAATCGTTTCGGCGGCGGATCTGCAAGAGGGGCTAAACGGCACGGATGAAATTTCAAATCTTGCGGATGAAAATTCAAATTCCACCGCAAATAAAATTTCGGATTTAAATTTAAATCGCGCCGTAGATGAAATTTCAAATTTAAACCCAGCCGCTGCGGATAAAATTTTAAATTCCAAAGAGGCTGGTTTTGAAAAATCCCGCACGATCTTAATCAGCGCTATCGCCAAGCCTTGGCGTTTGCAAGAGTTTTTGCCGCTCGCAAAAGCTCACGCATTTTTCCCCGATCATTATGATTTTAAAAAGGAGCAGATTTTAGAGCTGCTAAGGCGCGAGGGCGCGGAGCATATCCTATGCACGGCGAAAGATTACGTGAAATTAAGGGATTTTGGCGCGGAAATTTCGGTGATTTTGCTAAATTTAAAGCTAAGCGAAAACTTTATCCGCAAAATTCAAAACTACATAAACCAAGCTATGATAAAATAAGGTTTTTAAAGGAATTTTATGATAAAAAAGAGCAAAACCGCCGAAGTAATCATCTCCGCGCTGCCCTATATCCGTAAATTTAGAGATAAAATTTTCGTCGTCAAATACGGCGGCGCGGCGCAAACCGACGATCTGCTCAAGCTTGATTTTGCCCGCGATATCGTGCTTTTGCATATGGTCGGCATCAAAATCATCGTCGTGCACGGCGGCGGCAAAAAGATCAATCAGACCCTGGATAAGATCGGCGTGCAGAGCGAGTTTAAGGACGGTCTTCGCGTAACGAATAAAGACGCGATCGAAATTACCGAGATGGTGCTAAGCGGCGCGGTAAATAAAGAGATCACAGCGCTTTTGAACCAAAACGGCGCGCCCGCGATCGGCATCAGCGGCAAGGACGGTGGGCTTTTGAAGGCAAAATTTCTCGATGAGAAAAAATACGGCTTCGTAGGCGAGGTCACCGAGGTAAATACCAAGCTGATAAATGACCTGCTGCAAAAGGACTATCTGCCGGTGATCGCCCCGCTTGCGGGCGGCGAGGCGGACGAAAACGTGAGTTTTAATATCAACGCCGATCTCTGCGCCAGCAGGATCGCAGCCGCGCTAAAAGCGAGCAAGGCGATATTTTTAAGCGACATTGACGGCGTGCTTGATAAAGAGGGAAATTTAATCAGCAAGCTTGATGCTGCGCTTATTTCGAAGCTTAAAAAGGACGGCACGATCGCAGGCGGCATGATCCCAAAGGTCGATGCGTGCCTGCAATGCGTGCGAAACGGCGCAAGTGCCGCGCATATCATAAACGGCAAAATTCCGCACTCGATCCTGCTTGAGCTTTTCACAGACGGCGGCATAGGAAGTTTGATAAAGGAAGAAATTTAGGCGCGAGCGCGGAAGCGGCAGGCTTAAAGCGGCAATGCCGCAAGTCCGCGCAAAAAGCCTAAGCGATCAAATTTAAAGCGCCTAGGCGGGCGTAAATTTTAAAATTTTAAAAAGGAAAAAGATGAAACTAGTTTGCACGAGAGATTTTTCGCAAAAAGCGGATCTTAGCTACGCGCTGCTAAATCCGAGCGCGAACGGCGGCGGGCTTTTCAGCCCCGAGAGGCTGCCGCTTTTGAGCGAGGATTTTTTTAAGCAGTGCGAGGATCTGAGCTACAAACAGATCGCGCTTAAAATCATTGAAAGCTTAGATTTTGACGTAAGCAGCGAGGTCTTTGAGAGCGCGCTAAAGCGCTACGATAAATTTGAAAACCCCGCCTGCCCCGTCCAGATCAAAAAACTAAGCGAAAACGCCTATATTTTGGAGCTTTACCACGGCCCGACGCTTGCATTTAAGGATATGGCGCTACAGCCCTTCGGCGCGCTTTTAAAAAGCATCGCAAAATCCAGAGGTGAGAAATTCTTAATAATGTGCGCCACGAGCGGCGACACGGGGCCTGCGACGCTGGAGGCTTTTGCGGACGACGAGAATATCAAAGCGGTCTGCCTCTACCCGCAGGGCGGCACGAGCGAGATACAGCGCCAGCAGATGGTCAAACAAAGCGCGACAAATCTTAAAATTTTAGGCGTGCGCGGCAACTTCGACGATACGCAACGCGCGCTAAAATCACTACTGGCTGATGAGGATTTCAAAAACGAGCTCGCGCGGGCGAATTTAAACTTAAGCGCCGCAAACTCGGTAAATTTCGGCAGAATTTTATTTCAGATCATCTACTACCTCTACGCTAGCATCTATTTCTCAAAGCACGGCGTATTGAGCCCCGAGCAAAATTTAAAGCAAAGCGATCAGTGCCAGGCGTGCAGTCAAAATTTAGACGCCGCAGCGGGTGCAAACAGCGCGCAGAGCGTAAAACAGAGCGCTAAATTTAACACATTCGACGTCATAGTGCCTAGCGGAAATTTCGGCAACGCGCTGGGAGCGTATTTCGCCAAAAAAATGGGCGCAAAGATCGGCAAAATCAAGATCGCTTCAAACGCGAACAATATCCTGACCGAGCTTTTTACGAGCGGGATCTACGATCTACGCGGGCGCGAGCTCATCCGCACGATCAGCCCTGCGATGGATATTTTAGTTAGCTCCAACGTCGAGCGGCTGCTTAGCGATATGTTCGGCGATGCGCGCACGAACGAGCTGATGCAGAGCCTGGCGCGAGATAAATTTTATAAGCTTAGCGCGAGCGAACTTGCGAAGCTGCGCGAGATTTTTGAGGCGGATTTTTGCGACGATGCGCAGTGCGCTAAGTTTATCAAGCAAGAAAGCAGCCGCGGCGTGCTGATCGATCCGCACACGGCGACCTGCTTTAAGCTGCTTGACGAAAGCCGCCTAAATCTCGTCATCTCGACCGCAAAGTGGATCAAATTTACGCCGTCGATGATCGGCGCGATCAAAGGCAGGGCTTGCGAGGATGAGCGAGCTGATATGATCGCGCTTTCGAAGGAATTTCGCAGCGACATTCCGCCGCAGATCTCGCGCCTTTTTAGCGCGCCGCAGGTACACTCCAGCGTCGTGGAGCAAAGCGAGATCAAAAACGCCATAATGGAATGGATAAAAAAATGATAGTAATCCCCGCGCGCCTTGCTTCGACGCGCTTTAAAAATAAAATTTTATGTGAGTTTGGCGGCGTGCCGATGTTTATCAAAACGGCTCAAAATGCCGCAAAGGCGGACCGCGTGCTAATCGCCGTGGATGAGCCGCAAATTTTAAAGATCGCGCAAGATTACGGCTTTGACGCCGTTCTCACCGCGCGCGAGCATCAAAGCGGCACCGATCGGATCAATGAAGCGGTCGCAAACGCAGCGCTTGCGGAGGATGAGATCATCATCAATATCCAAGCCGACGAGCCTTTTTTCGAGAGCGAAAATTTGATTAAATTTAAAGATTTCGCCAGCGTTGCGATTACGCAAAAGGGCGCATTTATGGCGAGCTGCTACAAATACATAAGCCCT
>NZ_CALIMQ010000055.1 GCF_938045535.1 uncultured Campylobacter sp.
TGGGTAACAAAGCGCGGAGGCGGCAGAGAAAATTTCGCGCTGTTCGTAGGCGAGTACTGATCTTTTGTGCCCGCTAAAATCGCGCGAAAACGTATCTAGCAGTACATAACTCGGCGTTAGCTTCGCGGCGATGTTTTGCTCGCTAGGGGCCGCAAAGGCGAAATGGACGAAGGCTATCCGCTCGTCCATCTCGTAAATGCCCGTCACGCCGTGTCCGCGAAACTCCACGCCCTGCATCACAAGAGGATATGATTTTAGCATTTGCGGCTCCTTGAAATTTGAAGCGATTATAGCTTAAATTTAGGTGCGAATTTTAAAATTTTGTATGCACGCTGAAATTTTACGGCGCGCACGTTAAATCATACGATGCGCGCGCTAAAATTTTAAGGCGCGAGGTATGGAATTTCAAATTTCGCAGAGCCACGGAATTTTGTGGAGGGACAGAATTTCGTGAAGCCGAGGAATTTGGAATTTGAAATTTCGCCCCTTCACGTAGCCTACACGCAAGCTCGCTATCATATCGCTACACAATTTACAAAGGAGCCGTATGAGGGAGATCGTAAAAAAATTTGTCGCAGGCGACGCGGATATTATATTCGCCAGACTTTCCGTTATCATCGTGCTTGCCGTGATGGGCAACTACAAGTGGTTTGAGTTTGAGGAGGAGGCTTTAAGGCCGCTTTTTTCGCAGACGTGGCTTTCGTTTTTGCCCTCAGCGCTCGGGGACGCCGGCGCGAGCTATTTTTTGGGCGTGGTGGAGACCGTGGGTTATCTCTCGCTCATCGCGGGCTTTTTCAAGCCGAAGGCGGGCATCGTGGGCGATCTCATCGTGATCGTCATGGCGCTGAGCACGCTCAGCCTACTGCCTCAGCTGGGCAAGATCGACGGCTTTATCTTTAAAGACCTTTTCTTGCTAGGCCTTGGCTTGGTGCTGCTAAAATACGACCTGGCGCGCCTTTGCCGCGGAGAAAAAAGCTGCGATTGAGCCGTCAAAATATATTGGCGTCGGTTCCGACGCAACACTAAATGATCGCGCACGGCGAGCTTGAGGCTTTTAATTTAAAGCCTGCTTTGCCTGCGGGTGCGTGCTTGAGCCTGCTTGCTCGTATAGCGCCGTTTAAAATACGACCGCGCGCTAAAAATTTTATGACGCGCGGTTGAAATTTATTGAGCTGCGGTAATTAAATTTTACTAACGCTCAAACTCAAAATTATAAAATTTAAATCGACCTATCAGATTGTGCTACAAATTGAGTCGCGTTAAATTTGACAGTGAAAGCTTAATCCTAAGCTCAAAGCATTAGATTTAGATTCAGCCAAATTCGCATTTGATTAAGCAAAACGAAAAGCGCAAAGTTATATCATTTCTTAGAAATTCTGCAATTTTTTCGAAAGGATGAGATATGAAGCACTTTTCACTCTCAAAGACCGTTTTTATGGCGGCAAGTTTGGTCCTGCTCGGGCTAACGGTTGCGAATGCGCAGGAGAAATTTAGCCCGGTTATCGTCATTCACGGCGGCACCAGCGGGCTTGATCTAACCAAAGAGGAATTTAAAATCCGCGAAGAGCCGATGAAAAAAGCGCTTTTAGCGGGTCAAGCCGTGCTTGAAAAAGGCGGCAGCGCGATGGATGCCGTAACGGCGGCGATAATGGTGCTTGAGGACGATCCGAATTTTAACGCGGGCAAGGGCGCGGTATTTACCGCCGACGGATTTAACGAGCTTGATGCCTCGATCATGGACGGCTCGACCAAAAAAGCGGGCGCGGTCGCTATGGCGCGGCATATCAAAAACCCTATCCTAGGCGCCAGGCTCGTGATGGATAAGACGTGGCATACGCTAGTCGCCGGCGAGGGAGCCGACAAGCTTGCTAAAGAAAACGGCCTAGAGATGGTGGATCAGAAGTATTTTTTCACGCAGTTTAGATACGACGCGCTGCAAAAGGCCAAAGAGAAACAAAAGCTGCTACTTGATAGCGAAAAGGTAAAAAAGACGTCGTTAAATTTGCACGAGCGCCCGTATCTTGGCACCGTGGGCGCGATCGCGCTGGATAAAAACGGCAACCTAGCCGCAGCGACCAGCACCGGCGGCATGACCAATAAAATGACCGGCCGCATCGGCGATAGCCCGATAATCGGCTCGGGAACCTACGCCGACAACGACTCGGTGGCGGTTTCTTGCACCGGCACGGGCGACATCTACATGCGCGTAAACGCCGCGCACGAGGTCTCGGCTCTTTATAAATACAAAACGCAAGACGTGCAAAAAGCAGCCGAAGATGCAATAGCTCAGGTCAAAGCGCTCGGCGGTAGCGGAGGCATCATCTCGATCGATAAGCACGGACACACGGGCTTTGCATGGACGAAAGATAAGCTCGGCATGTATCACGGCGAAGCAAGACTCGGAGACAAACCGATTGTCTACTGGCCGCTAGGGGACAAATAAGCGTGAATTTAGCCCCTTTACGGGGCTAAATTTAAATCAAATAGCGAGGATAAATACGCTTTTTATCGCATGTCTATCAAATTTGGCGCCTTCGTCGATCAAGCGCTTCGGCGAGGCAAATTCGGTCAAATTTTAATTTCAAAACCTTGGCAAAGCGCAAATTTTCTATTTAAAATCGGCTCTCTTTAACTTAGGCTCAAATCAAGGGGTATTAAGCTCCGCCGAGCCTTAAATTTTACCAAAATCCATATTT
>NZ_CALIMQ010000056.1 GCF_938045535.1 uncultured Campylobacter sp.
GGAATTTTATAAAGCAGATCGCTACTTTTAAATTTATGTTGCAAATCTCATAGGCTGCGAATATGGCGTTAAATTTTAAAATTCTGTCTGTTTTAGTCATGTCTTGAGGTATGTATTGTGAGGGGTGCGCGAGCCGCTTGATTGGAAAATGAGTTTTAGATCGCGCCTTGCGTATGTATCGCGCGGTAAAATAAATTTTTGCGCCGTAAAATTTCACGCCGCTATGTCATCGCCGAGCCGCCCGCCGTCTTACCTCCTGTCCTATTGCTCCGTATTTTCAAACGCGCTAGAATTTCAGCAAAGCTACGTTTTAATGCAAAATTTATCCACTTACCGCGGTCTGCGGCGGATGAAATTCTGCCGCCCGTCGTAAGCTGCGCGCAGTATCTGCTTGCCGCGCATGCACGTCATAGCCCATATCCTCTTGCCGCAACTGCTACTTTAATAACGTCCATCATTGTAGGCTCTCGCCTGCTTCTTCGCGTATATTTTGCGCCTTGTAAGCTGCGCGTCACCCCATCTGCGTCAAGATCGCGCCGTGCCTTTAAAGCACGCAAATATATCCTGCATAAAATTTGCTTCTTCGCCGTGCTCGCCTCCTGTCGCACTTTGTCGTGCTTGTCTGTTGCGAGCCGCCGCCGCGCCGTATCCCTTGCCCGCGCTCGCCGCACTCTCTGCAAGTTTTAGCGCCCGCGTCTTGAAATTTCAGTCTAAAAGCCCTATTTAGTGCCGCGTCCGAGCAGGAACAATCTCACCGCTTGTTCGGCGACGCGGGCTAAATTTTGCGTCGCGACGGCGGGATCCATCGCGCGCTCAAGACTTATAGGTTCGTTTAGGATGCAAAAAAATGCGCCTATGCCTCGCTCATTACAGCCGCCGGCACAGGGCGAGATACCGCCTGCCAGCGCGATTACGGGCACGCCGTAGGAAGCGGCGATCTTCGCCACGCCGCTTGGGGTTTTGCCCATTGAGCTTTGAAAATCGAGCCTTCCTTCGCCTGTGATGACGAGCTCGGCGCCTTGCATATCGCGCTCTAGTCCGATCTGCTCGGTGATGATGTCGATGCCTGGCTTAAGCGTCGCGTTTAGAAAGCTCACGAAGCCAAAGCCTAGCCCGCCGGCAGCTCCTGCTCCGGGGTTATTCCAAAGCTCGCGTCCGAGGTGTTTGCTTACGACGCTTGCAAAATTGATAAGCCCCGCATCGAGTTGCTTTACCATCGCCGCATCCGCGCCCTTTTGCGGAGCGTAAATATATGCCGCGCCGTTTTCGCCAAAGAGCGGATTATCCACGTCGCAGGCGATGAGAAACTCGCACTCTTTAAGATGCGGCAGCACCGAAGTGCAATCTATCGTGGCGAGTTTAATCAGATCCTCGCCCGCTCCCGCAAGCTCTGCGCCATTTGTATCTTTAAATTTAAAGCCGAGCGCGCGCAGCATACCCATACCCGCGTCATTCGTAGCACTTCCGCCGATGCCGATGATAAACTTTCGCGCGCCGTGCGCAATCGCATGCGCTATCATCTCGCCAAAGCCGTAGGTGCTCGTTTTTAGCGGGTTGCGGCGCGATTTTTCGATGAGCGGCAGACCCGATGCGGACGCCATTTCTAAGATGCCTAGCTCGCCTTTTAAGGCGTAGCGCGCGGGCGTTTTTTCGCCTAACGGATTTGCTACGATGACGTCCATGAACTTAGCTTTTAGCGCGTCTGCAAGGGCTTCAACGCTTCCTTCGCCGCCATCTGCGATAGGTTTGACGAGCACCTCGCAGCCTAGCTTTTCGATGCCTGATTTTACGGCGTTGCCCGCCTCAAGCGAACTAAGCGAGCCCTTAAACGAGTCGATCGCGACTAAAACTTTCATATTTTTCCTTTAGCTGGTATTTTAAAATTTTGAAATTTTACAGCGCGTAGGCTAAATTTACGATGACAAGACTGAAGCAAGAGTATAATTTTAAAATCTCGTCGCCAAATTTGTGGGGAAAATTTTAAAATTTCATGTCGTGGAATTTTAAAATTCTGTAGCGATAGAATTTTAAAATTTCGCTCCTTGAGGCTTTGTGTGTAAATTTAAAACTCCTTTAAGCGAAATTTTAATACTAGGGCATTTGCGCGGTATGGCTAGCTACGTAAATTTAAAGAATTTAATGTAGCTAGCCGCGGGTAGATGCGGCGTATTGCACTCCGCATTGATTTAGCGCGGTAGCGGCTAGAATAAGCTAGCCTAGATCAAAAACAGCGACAAAACCCACACGCTGATCATGCCCGTAATGCCCATAATTAGGGTTAGCATGGTCTGTGTGCGGTAGCCTTGCTGCGGGTTCATCTTGCTGAAATTCGTAACGACCCAGAAGTAGCTGTCATTAGCGTGCGAAACCGTCATCGCGCCCGCTGCGATCGCCATTACCACAAGCGCGCCGGACATTTCGGAGGTGAAGCCCAACACCTGCATCAGCGAGCCGTCTGCGTTAAATGCGCCCATAATCGAAGCGGTAGTGATGATCGCCACGGTGGAGCTTCCTTGCGCAGTTTTTAAGACGGCTGAGATTAAGAATGGGAAGAAAATCCCCGCGGCTTTAATCGCGGTCGCATTGTCCTTGATGTAGGTTACGAAGCCGGCGTCGGTAATGACCTTGCCTAGTACTCCGCCCGCTGCGGTGATGAAGAGGATCGGGCCTACGATTTTTAAGGATTCGTTGGTGATCTCGCTAAATTCGCCTAGTTTGCCGGTTTGTGCGAGCAGAAATACCGCAAAAACTACGCCTAAGGCTAGCGCGATGATAGGATTTCCTAAAAATTGCGAAATTTCGCCCGCAAACCCGCCTACTTTTAGGATCTTGGCGACGGAGCCCAGCGCCATAAATAGGATCGGTACCAAAATAGGGGCTAAGCTTAAAAATCCGCTCGGCAATTTGCCGTATTGTTTAAGCAGATCGTCGTAGCTTTTGGCGATGACTTCATTGGCTTCAGCCTCGCTTATATGCACGCTTTTAGCGATCTTTTTTGAAAAAAAGTATGTAGCGATCAGCACCGGCAAGGATACTACCGCGCCCATTGCGATTACGAGCAGTAGATTGCCGCCTAGACCCACGGCGCCTGCTGCGGCGATCGGTCCGGGAGTCGGCGGGATGAATACGTGTGAGGCATAAAGTCCGCCCGAGAGCGCTACTGCAAGAGCGACCGGATTTTCGCCGATTTTTTTGCTGATCGCTTCTCGAATCGGGTTTAAAACGACGAAGCCGCTGTCGCAAAATACTGGGATACCTACGATCCAGCCCATTATAAGCATCGCAAGCTCGGGGCGCTTTTGCCCGACTACGTTTACGACCATATCGGCGAGTTTGAGCGCCGCACCGGTCTTTTCGAGCACGGTGCCGATGAGCGCGCCGAAGATTATGACGATGCCGATACTCTTAAACGTGCCGCTGAATCCGTCGCCGATAATCGCGGGGATCTTGGCTAGCGGTATGCCCGCGACGATCGCGAGCGCCAGGGAGATAAGCATTAGCGCCAAAAACGGGTGAACGCCTGCTTTGGAGATCAAAAAAATCATCACGACGACCGCTATGGCGAAGCAGATGATTAACGCAACACCGCTCATAAAAGCTCCTTGAATGGGATTTAATTTGCCCGCAAGCGGTTTAAGCTTAAACTCCGTTTGCGCCTCAAATTTAATGCGGTAATTTTAGCGAAATTTTAATATAAAGCAAGAAAGGCGGCGTTAAATTCATAAAAATTTATGATTTATTCGGAAATGATGGACTAGCTAGCGGAATTTATCGGTGCCGCGCGGCGATAGGCGGTTTAAATTTTAAAATTTGCAGCGTTTGCTTTGATATGCTGTTTGTTTTAATGCGCTACGCGGTGGGCGGAGGAAATTTTATCGAAGATCGGCTGTGTGGCGCAGTAGTGGCGACCACTTGCGCTTTACGCGCAGCTTTGGCAGCTAAAGGGCGTGAGCGACGCGGACGCTTTGCGGCGCTTGCTACGGCGGAAGTAGTAATAGCGGTGAGGTAAAGCAATAATAGTAGCGATGGGGGCGGCGATAGCGGCGATGAAAGGCGATAGTATCGGCAGCGGCGGCTATGAGGCAGCGGCGAAATTTTGATTTTGGCGGCGTCAGATGAGCTTTTTTAAAAGATCAAATTTTAATCAGAGGTAGAAGCGGCGTCGGTAGGGCTGCGATAAAACGGCGCATAGCGGCTCGGATAAAAACCGGCGGCAACGCCTAATCTCTAAAATTTTGATCCAGAATACTCGAGATGCGAGAATTTCTAGCGATAATCTTAGCTCGCCCGAGTTAAAATTTTGATCGAGAGTGTTTGACGATAGAATTTCATTCAAAAGCCAGCAATAGCGAAATTTTACGGCTTCGAAAACGGCAGAAATTTTACTATTTGAAGGCAACGAAAAAAAAAAAGGGGGGGGGGATTTACAGCTTTTTATATGATTTTTCGACGAGTTTGCCGTGATCCTTTCGCGATTTTTTAAAATTCCAGACGGTATTTGCGCGGTTTATATGTGACGAAATTTTACGGTTCGGTGAAATTTATAAGAGCCATTTAAATTTACAAAGTTGCTTAAATTTATAAACTAGTGCCTCTTTTTGAGCGTTCTTTGCGCGCATAAATTTAATCGGCAGCTCTATCTAATCCGCAAAATTTTAGTTTTTGAAATTTTATAGATTTTTGAGCTCGCGTTTTGGCTGAAATTTTGATCCACGACCTCGTCCGCCGCCGCCCTCGCCCAGGCTTCGTCGAAGTTTTGTCCGCTTAAATTGGCGCTACTGGAGTAGAGCCAGTCAAATTGCCTCAAAAACTCCTCGTGAGCGCACTCTTTCACGACGCGCACGGCCTTGGCGTTCGGATATAAAAAAGTCGTTTTCCTCGCGCGGCGCACTAAATTTTTAAATTTAGCGGGCACGCGAGCGAGATTTTTTAGCTCGCTAAGCTTCGCCGTCGTTATGAGGCAGGGTTTGTCCGCCACTCGGCGTTTGAGCGCGTTTATCTCGCGAAAATCTTTACTCAAAAATCCCGCCGTCGTATCCGTCTGCGCCAAATAGATCATCTATCCTCCAAATTTACGCCTTTTTCCTATCTTTGGCTAGCAAAAATATGCACGAGATAATGAGCGTAAAACCCGCAAAATCAAGAAACACGAACTCCGTCCCCAGCCAAAAATAGGCAAACGCCGCCGCGCTCACCGGCTCGATGCACGCGATCATGCTCGCCCTGCTCGCGCCTATTATCTTTAGCCCCGTCATGTAAAAGCTAAACGCGCATATCGTGCCCAGGATCACCACCGCGGCAAGCGCAGCAAAGCCGTCTGCGTCGCTCACGCCGCCTAGCTGCCAAACCCGCGTGTAAAGCGCGAGTACTCCGCCGCCGATAACCATACCCCAGCCTAAATTTAACGGGACGGGGTATTTTTGATTTAGCTTCGTTGGAATGAGACTATAAATCACGACGCCAAGCGCGCTAATCAGGCACCAAACCAGCGCCTCCGCGCTGATAACCAGCGAGCCAAGATCGCCGTGGGTGGCGAGCAGCACGACGCCCAGCACCGCGAAAATGAGCGCGATGAGCTCGACCTTTTTAGGCACGCGTCGTTCTAAAAAGCAAACGACGGCAAGGATGAGCGCGGGCGCGGAGTACTGGATCACGGTCGCGACGGCGGCGTTTGAGAGCTCGACACTGCAAAAGTACGAATACTGCGTCATCATAAGCCCAAAAAACGCGTAGATGAGCAGCTGCGGCAAAAGCACGCGATCTTTTAGCGGCGCAAAGGCTAGGCGCGGCGAGCGAGCGATGTAATACGCTACCATCGCAAGCCCGGCGAGGCCTAGGCGGTAGGGTACGAGCCAGTCGGCGCTGACGCCCTTTTGCGTGAACAGATACTGCCCGCAAACACTGCTAAATCCCCATAATACGCCGCCAAGAAGCGTGATGAAAACGCCGAAAAATTCGCTCTGTGATCTCATTTGCCGCCTTAAATTTAAAGCCAAAGTATACAAGCTTATGCTTAAGCTGGGGTTAAATTTGGGGTTTGGGCGCGGCGCGATGAGCAAGGTAGGCAAAATTAAATTTAGGCAAATGCAGCAAAAATTGACAAAGATTTAAATTTGGACGCGTCCGGGCGTAATATGCGGCGGCTAAATTTTGACGAAATCGGCGAGAATTTTAAATTTGAGCGGATGGATAAGGAGGGCATTGCAAAATAATCTTCGAAGTTGTATTGTAAATTTTGAACGCGACAAGATGAGTGAAAATATCGCATGGCTGATGCGGCGGTTTTAAATTTAATCGCACGCAAACTCCCGTCCTTACTTCATGCCTTACATTCGCAGCTTTTTAAGAATCGGCTCAAGCCACAGCTTGGAGTTTCCTCTTGCTCGCAAGCTGCTTTAGCGGAGTGAAAAAGACGGTAGCAAACGCGGCGAATAACAATTAGCCTGCGAAGCTTAAAATTTTAAAACTAGCAACGTATATTTCTTTTGCGGTTGCAAATTTGCTAAGCAAAAAGCGCACTAAAATTCAAACGCTTAAATTTTAAAATTTCAAACTCTCTTGTTCTAATAGTCGCAAATCCGAAATCTTTCGCCTAAATTCGGCGAAATTCGCGTCCAGCTCGCGTTTGCGTTTTACGGCGATATCTATAAACTCGTCCTCTTTTTCGATACCTACAAATTTTCGTCCTAGTAAATTCGCAGCTACGCCGGTCGTCGCAGAGCCTGCAAAAGGATCACAAACGACGCTATTTTGAGTGCTCGCCATTAAAATTAACCGCACCAAAAGCGGCAGCGGTTTTTGCGTTGGATGCTTGCCGCACGCCTTCTCCCACGGCGCGATCGCAGGCAAGCTCCACACGTCGCGCATCTGCTTGTCGCTGTTTAGCTTTTTCATTAGCTCGTAGTTGAAAATATGCTTAAATTTCTCGCTTTTTCTTGCCCAGATGATCTGTTCCGAGCCGTGCGTGAGATAGCGGCAGCTGAAATTCGGCGGCGGATTGGTCTTCGCCCACGTGATGACATTTAGGATTTTGTAGTCCAGCTTTTGCAGCGCCCGACCGATCGAAAAAATATTGTGATACGTTCCGCTTATCATTACGCTGCCGTTATCCGTCAGGGCGTCTTTAGCAAGAGCGAGCCATTTAATATTAAATTTATCTATCTCGTCAATACCGTAACCCTTATCCCAATCGCCTTTATTTACGCTTACGATTTTTCCGCTTTGAATGCTAAGTCCATCATTTGAGAGAAAATACGGCGGGTCGGCAAAAATGAGGTCAAACTCGCCTTTAAACTTAGGCAAAATATTGAAGCAATCGCCTTTAAAAAGCTTAAAATCATCGGCTAACTTAAACATCTTTAAGCTCTTTTATAAAGTAATAAAGCGTGGCGAGATTATAAATTTTAACGCTTTTGTAGGCTTCTTCCAGTTTGTTTTTAGCCGCCAGCCACCCCTGTCCGTCGGTTATCCAGATAAATTTAAATCCGCCACAAAGCGCGATCTTTTGTGCTATTTCGATATAAGACCTTGCGACTTCATTTAGCTTCGAACCGCCCGTGCCGTAAAAATTCGCCTCGATCAGATATGTTACGCCGCCTGCGCTAATGACGAAATCGAAAATCTTTTGATCGCTTCCTAAATTTAGAGCAAAATTCCTACTGCTAACCTCGGTTTGAAAGCAGATATTTTCACTCTTTTCGAGCAAAACAAAGGGTGTTTTGATGTGTTAAATTTACTCATTGCCGTTCGCGATAAAAACACGGACGTGATAGAGGCTAACGGTGAGCTAACGAAACTTGGAACGTATTTTAAAAGTCCAGAAAAAATTTATGAGTTTTGCCAAGAAAGCGGGCTAGATAAAATTTTTACGGACGGAAAGGTTAAAAATTTGCACGATTACGTATTTGGCGTGGAGGTTGGGCTCGATACGAACGCGCGAAAAAATCGCGGAGGCGTAAATTTCGCGCGAACGATTTCAGAGTATCTTGAAAGTGAAAATATCTGTTTTCAAATCCTTTGAACCGAGTAAAAAATCAAGCGTGTGGAGCTTGATAGAAACGGCTTTTAGATTTTT
>NZ_CALIMQ010000057.1 GCF_938045535.1 uncultured Campylobacter sp.
GCCAAAGGACGATAGAGGGTCAGCCCTGTGGCCAATATACCTATAACAAGTGTAAGTGCCATAGATACAAATAATGTTAATATCATATTATTTCCTTTTCTATTCTTAATATCTTAATATATAATTTTATATTATCTTATTCTTTATCTTTAAAGAAATCTTCTACTATTTTTCTTTCATCAAATGGTATTATATCATCTCCAACTTTCATAAACTTATTATATCCGAATTCCTAATAATACTATATAATCTCTTTTTTCTGCTTTACTAAGTATTAATTCTATTATTTGTTTTCTATCTAGTTTTGAATCAATATATCCTCTTGCTTCTGTTGTTCTAACTCCTGCAAGTATTTCATTTGACATTCTCTTTTCATTATCTTTACCTGGATTTCCTGTTGTAATATTAATTATTTCTGCATTTTTTCCTAATATAACTCCAAGTTCAAATAATTTTTCTTTTGTATCTCCTTCATTTGCTCCTATTACTACTGAAATTCTTCCTGTAACATATTTTCTAAGTTCTTTTAATAAACTTTCTATTCTTTGATTATCTCTTTCTCCATCTATCATTATAGGAATATCAAGCTTATTTGCAACAACTTCTCTCTTTCCTGGTATTATTACAGACTCTATTCCTTCTTTTATCTTATCTGCTCCAATCCCCATCATATGTGCTAAAGCTGCAGCTGCACAAGCATTATAAACAGATGTCTTTCCTATTAATGACATCTTAATTTTAAGAATATTTTTTTCTATTTTAAGTGTCATTTCTGTGTAAATATTCCTAATATTAATATTTGTTGGCATTATAGTTGACTTATTTGTAATTCCATATGTCATACATTTTTTTGCATTACTTTTTACATATTCTCTTGCAACACAATCTTCATTTACTACAACTTTTTGTGAATTCCTTATAACTTCAAGTGTATTTTCTAGACATTTCATTGTATTACCATATTTTTCTTTATTTATTTCTTCTTTTATTATATTAGTAAATACAGTATAAGCAAAATTTATATTTGACATCAGTCCTTCTTTTATAGAACTTACTGGTGTTTCCATTATTACATACATAATACTTTCATTAGACATTACTCTCAATATTTTGAAAAAATCCAATATTCTTGGCATTTTTCCTTGATTTTGCATAACAATTTTATCTTCTATCATTGTATACATTGTTGTTATAAGTCCTGTCCTAATTCCTGCTTTTTCTAATATTTCTCTTATGATAAATGCTGTCGTTGTTTTTCCTCTTGTACCAACTACACCTATTATCTTTAGTTCTTTTTCTGGATATGCATAAAACTCTAATGCAACTTTTATTTTAGCATTTTCTAGATTATCTGTACAAATTAAAACTATATTTATCTTTTCTAATTCTTTTTCAATTTCTTCTAAATTTTGTGTATCTGTTTCTAAAACTATTGCTTTTACTTCTTTTTCTCTTAATTCATTTATCAAAATTTTTATTTCATTATCATTAAGTTTTTCTATTTCTTCTTTATCTAAAAATAATAATGAATTTTTAGCCATTTTTCTTCTTTCTTCTTCTATTTTTAGAATTTGAATATCTTCCAATTTATGAAATTCATCTTTTTTTACATTTATCTTCTTTACATCAATTTTATTAACTATTTCTATTAATTTCATCTTTTGCTCCTCTAATATGTTCATTTTGTCTCATATATCATAATTTTAAAATAAATTCATTACAAATTTAAATATTTTATCTATAACAGATTCTTCTTTATCTTTTATAGTAGATACACTCTCTGTTTCTATATAATCTTTTTCGTTTGTTTGAACTTTTATAATCTTTGTTGGTTCTATTTTCTGCATCCCAAGCTTATACTTAGCATCTTGTTCTATCTTAATTAAACTTGCTTGATTTTGTAAATTTAAAGCTAAATTTAAAAGGATAATGGATGAAAGTATTATTGATCAAAGATGTTAAGGGGCTCGGAAAGGCGGGCGAGGTAAAGGAGGTCAAGGACGGCTACGGCAACAACTTCCTAATCGGCAAAGGTTACGCCAAAGCCGCTACGACTGAGGTTTTGCGTAAATTTGAAGCGGATAAGAAAAAACAGGCTGAGCTTGAAAAATATGAGGTCGCAAGCCTGCAAAAACTAGCCGAGGAGCTAGCCAAGATCCGCGTAAAGATCGAAAAGCAGACGGGCGAGAGCGGCGCGCTTTTTGGATCTGTCACGAAAGATGAGATCGCAACCGCGCTAAAAGAGCAAAAAGGGATCGAAATCGATAAGAAAATTTTAGAGACCGAGGCTATCAAAACGACCGGGATCTACGACGTAAATGCCAAGCTAAAGCACGGCATAAGCGCTAAATTTGAGATAGAGGTGGCTAGTGTTTGAAGCGACTACCATTTTAGCCTACAAAGGCGCGAAGGGCTCCGTCATCGGCGGCGACGGGCAGGTTACGTTCGGAAACACCGTCTTGAAGGGCAATGCGACTAAAATTCGAAAGATCGGCAAAGAGGGTAATGTCTTGGCGGGCTTTGCGGGCAGCACCGCCGATGCGTTTAATCTTTTTGATATGTTTGAAAAGTGCCTTGACGGCGCAAAGGGCGATCTTTTAAGGGCCGTGATAGAATTTAGCAAGCAATGGCGCAAAGATAAATATCTGCGAAAGCTCGAAGCGATGATGCTGGTGCTGGATCGCAAAAATATCTTTCTGCTTAGCGGCACGGGCGATGTGGTAGAGCCGGACGACGGCAAGATCGCAGCGATCGGAAGCGGTGGAAATTACGCTCTTAGCGCGGCGCGAGCTTTGGATAAATTTGCAAGCTTAGACGAAGAGGAGCTCGTAAAGCAAAGCCTTAAAATCGCGGGCGAGATTTGCATTTACACGAATGAGAACATCAAAACATACGCAATTTGGGACGAAAAGAGATGATGACGCCAAAGCAGATTGTAGAAAAATTAGACGAATATATAATCGGACAAAATAGCGCTAAACGCACGATAGCGGTGGCTTTGCGAAATCGCTACCGCAGAATGGCGCTTGAAGATGAGATGAAAAACGAGGTGATGCCCAAAAACATCCTAATGATCGGATCTACCGGCGTGGGTAAGACCGAGATCGCTCGCAGGCTTTCGAAGATGTTTGGGCTTCCTTTTATCAAGGTTGAGGCGAGCAAATATACTGAAGTAGGCTTCGTGGGGCGCGACGTGGAGAGCATGGTGCGCGATTTGGCCGCCGCGTCGGTAAATTTAGTGCGCGGCGAGGAATTTGAAAAGAACAAAGACAAGATCGATGATTACATCAAGCGTAAAATTTTAGAAAAAGTCCTTCCGCCGCTTCCGCGTGGAGCGAGTGAGGAGAAGGTCGCAGATTACGAAAAAAGCTACGAAAAGATGGCGGCCAAGCTCGAGCGCGGCGATCTGGACGATCTTAGCATCGAGATTGAAGTAAGCGAAAATGCGCTTGAATCAAATCCGAATTTGCCGCCCGAGATGGCGAATATGCAGGAAAGCTTCATCAAAGTAATCGGAATTTCGACGCGCAAAAGCAAAAAAGAGATGAAGGTAAAAGACGCCAAGGTTGCCCTCAAAAGCGAGGCTAGCGAGAAGGTTCTCGATATGGAGAGCATCAAAGCCGAAGCCGTTAGGCGCGCGCAAAACGAGGGCATCATCTTTATCGATGAGATCGATAAGGTGGCGGTTTCAAGCGGCAATAGCGGCAGGCAGGATCCAAGCAAAGAGGGGGTGCAGCGCGATCTGCTTCCGATCGTGGAGGGCAGTAGCGTAAGCACGAAATTCGGCAATATCGACACCGATCACATCCTTTTTATCGCCGCGGGCGCCTTTCATATCAGCAAACCGAGCGATCTCATACCCGAGCTTCAGGGGCGCTTCCCGCTTCGCGTCGAGCTTGACAGCTTGGACGAGGCGGCGCTGTGTGAAATTTTAACCAAGCCGAAAAATTCGCTTCTTAAGCAGTACTCGGCGCTTTTAAAGACCGAGGGCGTCGAGCTGGAATTTAGCGAGGACGGGGTTAAAGCGATCGCGAAATTTGCGGCAAGCACGAACGAAAAGGTCGAGGATATCGGCGCTAGAAGGCTACATACAATAATGGAAAAGGTGC
>NZ_CALIMQ010000058.1 GCF_938045535.1 uncultured Campylobacter sp.
GATCGCTTCCTAAAATCACCGCTTCAAAGCGTTCTTTCTCGCACAGCGCCTTTAAATCCGCAGGCGTGCAAACAGGCGCGGTTAAGGGGATATTTTCCGCCACAAACTCGCTAGTATCGCGCTCGTAAGAGGGATTAAATTTCGCGCCGCAAAGCTCCTTTTTAAGCGCGCATGCCACTAAAAATTTAAGATACGCAATCGATAGTTTACTTCTTTGTAGGCGCAAGTTTATGAGCCACGGCTCATGCCCAAGCCCCACTAGCACGCGGCTTAGCGCGTAAGTTTGTAAAATTCCGCCGTAATTATTCACTAGCGGTAGGGTAAAAATCCCGATCTTCATGCAAACTTCCTATAAATTTTATATGCCGCGATCTTTGGTAGCGCCAAAAGCGCTAGCACTTTATTTGCCGCGGCAATTTTTTTAAGCCTAGCAGCGATGAAATCATCACAATCAAAATGCGTAGCGCTATATCGCTGGATCTGAAGCTTCTGGCGCAAGATGTAACGCCTAAGCGGGTTTTTCGCGCCATAGAAAATTTCGTTTTTGCACTCCACCTGGCTTTTCTGCGAGCGCTGCACCTCTGCTGCGGATATCCGCTCGCAAAAAATCGCCTCGCACGCCTGCTTCGTAGGCTGCGAAAATAGCGCGTCGATCTGAGCTGCGCGCGTAATTACGAGCGATGTGCCGCGCCACTCGCTCATTTCGCTTTGCAGCCACGCATCCATCAGCACGACGTCGGCGCATTTGGCAAAAACGTCGGTGCAGGCGTTGCACGCAAGCGGCGTAAAAGCGCGCGAGCTCCAGTATGCAAAGGCGCTACTACTGCGATCGTCTATCGCCTCACTGCCGTCTGCAGCGCGAAATTTAAAGCCAAAGCTCATCGCACTTTTGCCCGCGATTTTATATCTGTAATTAACCGCCGCGAGCTGCTTACGCTCTTTAAACGCAAGATCTGCCAGCTTATGCGTAAAACCAGCACCCTTGCCCTGTCCGCAAACCAGCCCGATAATAAAGCTTATGCGGGATTTGAGGCGCGGATTTTTACTCGCAGCAAGCCTTAAAGCCTTAGCAAAGCACGGCAGCGCGCTGATCGCGTATCTACCCTCGCAGCGCGACATCTCTTTTAGCACTGCTTCAAGCGTGAACGGATAGTAAGCGGACGAGCGCGCACGAGTAAGCTCACCAGCATTTTTTATCACGCTAAATTTAAATAGCGGCACGGAATTTTCGCCCGCATAATTTCGCGCGTTTTTGGAATTCTCGCAGGCAAAATTCTGTGCTGATACGGAATTTTCATAAGAAGCTTTAGAATTCTGCGCGAAATTTTCATTTGTAAAATTCTGCATGGAATTCTGCGTAAAATTTTCGCAAAAGGAATTTTGCGCACTCGTAAAATTTATAGAATCATCATCCGCCAAATTCTGCGTTAAATTCGGAATTGTGGAATTCTGTTCGGAATTTTTGGTTACGGAATTTTGCAAATTCTGTGGCTGCGCTAAATTATTGCAGGCAGAAAAATCACGTTTGGAATTTTGGGCTATAAAATCCCCCTCGTCCGCAGGCACAGCGCAAATCGCGTAATCAATGAGCCCGCGCGCAAAAAGCTCGCGAAAAATATAATCTCCCGCGCCGCCGCTTGCACTGCTTAAGCGCTGCGCTTCATCTTTTTTGTAGAATTTGTAAGTGGCTAAAAATCTGCCAAAATCAGGACTAAAGCTTTCCAGCTCTGAGTATGATTTAGAATTTAGCTCGTTTTCAAGCGTGTCTTTTTCGTAAAACGGGCAGACTTTTAGGCAGATGTCGCATTTGTCGCGGCACCCTTCGCCCTCCTCGGGCGCGTAAAATCCATTGCCTCCAAGCCGCATTTTTAGCACGCTAAAAGGACAGCTGCTCGCGCAGACGCCGCAGCCGATACAGCGGTCTTTCGTAACCACTTCGCTAATTACATTGAAGCTCAAGCCCGCCTCCTTATCTTAGCTGCAATGCCACCAAAAATCGCGCGCTCATAGTCGTTCATCGCCCAAAAATACGCGCTTAGCACAAACATAGCCGAATAAAGCCCGCCGCAAATTAGCAAAAAGCTCACTCCGTGCAAGTCTAATGCATAATTTATCACTAGGCTTGCTGCGATTGCGGGAGCAAATTTTACTACCATCGCGCCGATATTTCGCCAAAATTTAGCGATGTCAAGTCCGATTACACGAGCATAGTAGATATTCATCACGCAGATATTTAGCAAGGTGATCGCAAAAGCCGTGCCGCACGCAGCGCCCACGCCACCGTAAGCCTTAGCTAGCGGGATAGAAATAGCGATGTTCACGAGCGTGACGCAAAACGCGGCGATTGAGCGAAATTTGACTTTGTTTTTTGCCTGAAGCACGGCTAAGCCTAAATTTTGAATCAACGGCACGCTTACTGGAAGCACCAAAATAAGCGCGATTGCGTATGAAATTTCATAATTTGCGCCAGCCCATAGCACGATAAACTCTCGCCCAAAAATCACCAAAAGCGACGCGATAAAAAATATCACGTAAAATTGCAGCCTGCCTATTTTGATAAATTCCGCGCTAAGCTCGGAATCGGTGGAGTTGGCAGAGACCATTTTGGCGATTTTAGGAAGCATTACGCCGCTAATGGTGAGCGAAAGCGTGACGAAAGTGGCATTTATCGTGCTTGCTACGGCATACGTGGAGACCGCTGTAGCGCCTGCGACCGCGCCTAAGATAAAATTATCGACATTCCAGTTTACTTGATCGACTACGATGCCTAAAAATATAAAAAACGAGTAGCCAAAAATTTGCTTAAGCGTGGGGGCGTCGAAATTTCGCACGCTCATCACGGGCGAGACTTTACGCTTGCAG
>NZ_CALIMQ010000059.1 GCF_938045535.1 uncultured Campylobacter sp.
GGCGTTCTTCTACAACGTCATCGGCATCCCGCTCGCGGCGGGCGTGCTCTACCCCGCATTCGGCATCAAGCTCTCGCCCATGATCGGGGCGGCGGCGATGAGCCTGTCGTTAAATTTAAAGAGCAGATTGTCGTATTTGAAAACTTCGTCGCCGTTTTTGATGAGATACAGCGGCTCGTAAGGCACGAGCGCGTGGCCTAGGATGATCATTTGCCGCCCCTTAGTTTGGCTTCGCAGGATTTGCAAAGGCGCTTTTTGTCGCGCAGAGCAAGCTCGTCGTTGCTAAAGTACGTCCCGCACTCGTCGCACGCCAAAAGCTCGGTCGCATCATCCTTTTTCTTTATGCGAAATCTAGGCACTATCAAAAAATATATGAGCGCCGCGATGACGGCGACGGCTAGAATTTTTCCCATTATTTCACCCCTTTGATCACTAAAAATTTTCTATTTTTCAAAGCGTTTTCGCCGCTAAAAATTTCGCAGCGCGCGCTTGCAAATTCCTTGCAGAATTCCGCCGCTTCCGCCTCTGCGCCCGAGCCTTTGTAGAGCAAAAACATAGTGTTTTCATCATAAAAGCCGCGGCAAATTTCAATTAAGCTTCGCGCGTTCATCAAAGCCCGAGAGCTTATCAGATCGGCGCGCAGCTTTGCGCCGTCTTGCACGCGTTCGGCGTGGATTTTTACGTTAGCTAGCGCAAGACTAACCTTCGCGTAGGTTAGAAACGCCGCTTTTTTTTGATTTGGCTCAAACAGATGCCACTCGCACAGCGGCAGCGCGAGTGCCAAAAAGATCCCCGGAAAGCCGGCTCCCGAGCCGATGTCACACGCGATGCGCGGATAGCGCGGTATGAAATTCGCTCCGCTTAGGCTGTCTCGCACCACCGCGTCCAAATCGTCGTAATTCGTGAGGCTATGGACGCGGTTAAATTTTTGCAGACAGGCTTTAAATTTAGCGATCTGCTCGTTAAAGTTCTCGCTCGGCGCAAGCTTCACAGCAGATGCCCCATCTGCTCTTTTTTGACGCGCAGATAGTTTTCATTAAATTTATTCGGCGTGATGATTATTGGCACGCGCGCGACCACTTCGACTTTCAGATCGTGCAGCTTTTGCGGGTTGTTCGTAAGCAGATTTATGCGTGAAACTCCAAAATGAGCGAGTATGAAATCCACGATCTCGTAGGTTCGCTCGTCTGCTTTGAAGCCGAGCTGATGGTTTGCTTCGATCGTATCGAGCCCCTGATCTTGCAGAGCGTAGGCGTTGATTTTATTAAAAAGCCCGATATTACGCCCCTCTTGACGCAGATAGATCACCATGCCGCCATGCTCTTCAATATATTTTAGGCTCGCTTCGAGCTGTTCGCCGCAGTCGCACTTTAGGCTGCCGATCGCATCGCCGGTAAGGCACTCCGAGTGGATCCGCACGTTTACGACGCCATCCAAAGGTTGCTTAAATATCACTAGATGCTCTTTCTCGCCTTGCTTAAACGACTGAACGCGGAAGCTTCCGAAGCGGGAGGGGAGATTTGCGACCTCTGAAATTTTTATATCCATGCTTAAATTTACTCCGATTGTGATATTATAAATCTCACAATTCTAGCTAAAAAAGGAAAAATAATGTTTAAACGATTTAGACGCCTACGAATAAACCCCGCGCTTAGGGATCTGGTGCGACAAACCGATCTGCAAACCCGCTTTCTAATCTATCCGCTTTTCGTGGTGGAAGGAAGCGGCATCAAAAAGGAGATCGCCTCGATGCCCGGCGTATTTCAGATGAGCTTGGATGAAATTTTAAAAGAGTGCGAGACCCTTTTGACGCTAGGACTAGATAAAATTTTACTTTTTGGAATTCCTTCGCTAAAGGACAGCATCGGCTCGGATGCGCTAAGCGAGGACGGCATCATCGCTACTTCGCTGCGCGCTATAAAGGCTAAATTTCCAAATTTGCTCGTCATCACCGATCTGTGCTTTTGCGAATATACTGACCACGGGCACTGCGGCATCATCGATCATGTGCATCAGACGGTGGATAACGACGCGACGCTTGAAATTTCGGCGCAGCAAGCGCTCATCCATGCCAAAGCGGGCGCAGACATGATCGCTCCAAGCGGCATGATGGACGGTATTATCGCAACTCTGCGAGAGACGCTCGATCGCGGCGGATTTGAAAATTTACCGATTATGGCGTATTCGACGAAGTTCGCCAGCGGCTACTACGGGCCGTTTCGCGACGTGGCGGAGAGCGCGCCAAGTTTTGGCGACCGCAGCAGCTACCAGATGGATCCCGCAAATAGATTTGAGGCGATCAACGAAAGTCTGCAGGACGAGGCGCAGGGAGCGGATATTTTGATGATAAAGCCCGCGCTTGCGTATCTGGATCTAATCAGAGACCTTAGAGAGCGTACGCTGCTGCCGATCTGCGCATATAACGTAAGCGGCGAATACTCGCTACTGCAGGCGGGTAAAAAAGCGGGCGTGATCGATTATGAGCGCGTGATGATGGAGACGATGATAGGCATAAGGCGCGCCGGCGCGGATATGATCATCACCTATCACGCCAAGGAGATCGCGGAAATTTTAAACAGGAGCTAGCGATGAATAAGATAGCACTCGAAATTAAAAGTAATGAAATGCAAGCCGTCTTGGATGCGGTGATGAAGCTAGCAAAAAAGATGAAATTTGAAGCTAAAATTTTACCCGAAAATAGGGATGAGTATATAGAAAATTTTGGCGAGCTTTCTAGCGCCGTTATTGCGAAATTAGATAAGCCGAGCAATAGGGCGTTTTTGAGCGCCTAAAGGATAAATGAAATATTTGACGCTAGTTTTTATCGGCGAATTCTATAGTTTTGGACGACGAGGAATTTTATGCGGCGATGGAAGACGTAGTCGTAAAGGTGGCTACGAACGATATGACGAAAGGTGATTTAAAAGAATTTTTTAGTAAATTTATAAAAGATAAAGGAGCGATATGAGGCACTTTCTTACGTTAAACGATTTTAGCAAAGACGAGATAATCGAAATTTTAAATTTAGCCTTTGAGATTAAAAAAGAGGCCAAGGCGCGAAATTTCAAGCCATATTTGAAAGATCAAAAATTAGCGATGATATTTGAAAAAAGCTCGACCAGGACGCGCGTTAGCTTTGACGTGGGGATGAATGAGCTCGGCGGACACGCGCTGTTTTTGAGCAGTCGCGACATACAGCTCGGGCGAGGCGAGCCGATCAAAGACACTGCGCGCGTGATTTCGCGAATGTGCGATCTAATCATGGCGCGCGTAAATCGCCACGAGACGCTCATAGAGCTCGCGGAATTTAGCCGCGTGCCGGTGATAAACGGGCTAAGCGATAAATTTCATCCCGTGCAGCTGATGGCGGATCTTATGACGATCGCGGAGTGCGGTATTGAAACTCCAAAGATAAAAGCCGCGTACGTGGGCGACGGCAACAATATGACGCACTCGTGGCTGATGCTTGCCAGCAAGCTTGGATTTGAGCTGCGAATAGCGACGCCCGTGGGCTATGAGGCCGATCCTCAGATACTGGCGCAGGCGCAAGAAAATGCTAAAATTTCAGGCGCTAAAATTTTAATAACGAACGATATAAAAGAGGCGGTAGCGGGCGCAAACGTCGTGACGACCGATACCTGGGTCTCGATGGGGCAAGAAGCCGAAAAGGAGCAAAGGATTCGCGATTTCGCGGGCTTTTGCGTGGATGAAAGCTTAATGGCTCTGGCTGAAAAAAACGCGATCTTTTTGCACTGCCTGCCGGCGTACCGCGGATACGAGGTGAGCGAGGCTGTGTTTGAAGCGCACGCGGATGAAATTTTTGCAGAGGCGGAAAATCGCCTGCACGCGCAAAAGGGCGTTATGGTCTGGCTGGATCAAAAAAGATAAATTTTAGGAGAACGCATGGAAGAAAAAGATAAAGCGTTAAAAAAGATCGACAAAGCGAGCGAATTTTTCGGGCTGGATAGCTCGAAAAGGACGGTTTTTGAAATTTCGCAGGGCGAAGACAACGAGAAAAAACTCACTCTAAAAAGCGGCTCGTGGAGCGACGAGGAGCCGTGGTTCGGCATAGACGAAAATAACGAAGTGCACACGATGATCTCGATAAAATCGCTTGCAAATCTCATCGCCGCGACCAAAAACGCGATGCAGGAAAATTTTAACCTCAAGCTTGAGCGCTCGATTTTGCAGCATACGCCGGTGGATTTCGGCGACGCATGGATCGTGTGTATGGACGAGATCAGAAGGCTAACGGGCGCAAATCCGAGTGCGAAAAGATTAAGCTTAGACGTCGATGCCGTCGTCTCACGCGTAAAAAGTCTGCATCCAAACCTTTTTATCGACATTGAAGAGCTTATCAAAACCAAGGCGGGCGGCCGTGAATAGCATAGACTTCGACGCTTACGCGAAATTTTCGCGCCCGGGGCCTCGCTACACGAGCTATCCGACCGCTTTGGAATTTAGCGAAAACTTCAGTTACGACGGGTATTTGAACGAGCTGAAAAATCAGAAAAGCTCCACGCCGCTGTCGCTTTACTTTCACATGCCGTTTTGCCGCTCCGCCTGTTATTTTTGCGGCTGCAACGTAATCTACACCGGCAAGCGCGACAAGATGGATCGGTATTTGGACTATATCGAGCGCGAAATGCAAATTTTAAGCGGCGTCGTGGACGGCTCGCGGCAAGTCGTGCAGATGCACTTCGGCGGCGGTACGCCTACGTATTTTAGCGCCGAACAGCTTGCGCGCCACATAAAAAATATCAAAAAATATTTTAAAAATTTCAGCCCTGAAGCCGAGATCAGCTGCGAGATCGATCCGCGATTTTTAAATGCCGAGCAGCTTGACGTGCTCGTTTCTAACGGCTTTAACCGCATCAGCTACGGCGTGCAGGACTTCGACGAGCGCGTGCAAAAGGAGATCCACCGCATCCAGCCTTTTGAGCTTACTAGGGACGTCATAGCCATGGCTCGCGAGAGGGGGATAAAATCGATAAATATGGATCTCATTTACGGTCTTCCGTATCAGAGCCTAGCTAGCTTTAAGCGCACGCTGGAGCTTGCGCTTTCGCTTGATCCGGACCGCTTTGCGATCTTTAACTACGCGCACGTGCCGTGGATCAAAAAATCTATGCGTAAATTTGACGAGACGACCCTGCCCGAGCCCAAAGTGAAGCTTGAAATTTTGAAATTTACACACGATTTTTTGAGCGCGAACGGATATGAGATGATCGGCATGGATCACTACTCAAAGCCCGAAGACGAGCTTCATACCGCGCTTAAAAACGGCTCGCTACACCGCAATTTCCAGGGCTATACGACCAAGGGCGGCGCCGATCTGATCGGCATCGGGCTAACTAGCATCGGCGAAGGAGCGCGCCACTACGCGCAAAATTTCAAAGATATGGACGCTTACGAGGCCGCGATAGATGCGGGCAGGCTGCCGTATTGCAGGGGCGTTTTGCTAAATGAAGAGGATCTGCTGCGCAAAGAGGTGATTATGGGGCTGATGAGTAATTTTTGCGTAGATATAGAGGCGATCGAGGAGAAATTTAAGATAAAATTTTTCGAGCATTTCGGCGCGAGCCTAAAGCAGCTTGAGGCGCTAAAGGATTTCGTACAAGTCTCGCCGCATAGAATTTCAGTAACGCCTACCGGCACGCTTTTGATCCGCAATATCGCGATGTGCTTTGATGAGTATATGGGTAAAAATAAAAAAATAAAAGAAAGGAAGAGATACCTATGTTTATAAATACTATGAAAACAGGTTTTTTAATGTTTGGATTAGTTTTTCTCTTTGTAGCAATTGGTGGTGCATTGGGAAATCAGCAAGGGGCACTAATTGGACTTATAATTGCTGGCGGTATGAGTTTTTACAGTTACTGGTTTAGTGATAAAATGGTTATCAAATCTTATAATGGTCAAGAAGTTAATTCCCAAAATAACCCAAGATTATATCACCTGATACAAAGATTGGCAAAAAATGCCGATTTACCTATGCCAAAAGTTTACATAATTCCAGAACGACAGCCAAATGCCTTTGCAACTGGAAGAAATCCAAATAATGCAGC
>NZ_CALIMQ010000060.1 GCF_938045535.1 uncultured Campylobacter sp.
GGACTTTCAACTGCTGTAAATTCTTCTGCTTCTTCAGCAAATCCGCCAAGCTCACGCTCGATAGGGACTTCTCAAAATCACCTTGAATGCGCGCAAAACGCGGCGCAAGAACCGCCTCGATCTTGCCACCTACTGGGCAGGCGCTAGGCGAGCCTTTGTGCAGGCGAAACATCGCGTCCTCCTCGCTCACCGCCTCATAAATGTCTAAAAGCGTGATCGCGCGCGCATCACGAGCTAGCGTGATGCCGCCCACGCCCGCAGTCGTGAGCACGAGACCTGCATTTTTTAGCTGCGAGATCAGCTTGCGCGCGATGGCGGGGTTTATCCCCGAGCTTGCGGCGACGAAATCGCCCGTGACCTTCTCTTCGCGAAAATACGCGACGCAAAGCATGATGTGAACCGCGAGTGAAAATTTTATACCTACTTGCATAACCAGCCTTGATTTAAATTTAAAAACCGCACGTTGGTTTCGTGCGGCGTTATTTTAGCTAAATTACGCAAAATTTTAAGCTCACGCTCTCTCGCCTACAGCGGTAAAGCGCTTTTGCACGAAGGCGCCGTTTTTTAGCTCGTCTATGACCGCAAGCGCTAGGTCTGCGTAGCTGATGTAGCTCTCGTTTTTGGAGTTTAGGATTAGATTGTCGCCGCCAAGGACGTATCTGCCCGTGCGAGCGCCGTTTGCGTCGTAGTCTCCAGCAGGCGAGACGTAGGTCCAAAGCACGCCCGTTCTACCTTTTAGCTCAAAAAACGACTCCGCCGTAGCCTTTGCGACGCCCATGTACCCAGCGGGGAAGCTTGGCGTATCCATAACCATCGTCTGCTTATTGTCCACGTATAGCGTACCCGCGCCGCCGATGACTAGTAGTCTCGTTTTCGTACCGCTAAGTGCGTCTGCTAGGTGTTTTGCTACCTTTTTATGAAGAGGGAACGTTTCTGGCGTCCATGCCGCGAATGCGCTGATAACGGCATCAAAGCCCTCTAGGTCGGTCTTAGTTAGTTCTAAAACATCTTTATAAACGACTTTTACGTCGCCGTTTTTATACTCTTTATTTCGCACGATAGCCGTAACGTCGTAGCCTTGTTTTAGGGCTTCTTGCACCAAATTTGAACCTGATTTTCCGTTTGCTCCGATGATTGCTATTTTCATTGTTTTTCCTTTAAATTTGATTTGTTTGATCGCACAGCCGCCGCGGTTAATGCGCCCGCAGATTTGGCGCCGTATGCCGCGCCGCGCAGTTTAAAATTTACGCTCGCGTTTGTCGCACCCGTCTCGCGAAATTTACAGCCAGCTTGGCTTTACGTCCTCGTTTATCACGCCATCATTCATCGTGTACTGCTCCAAGCTACCGCGTTTAGTTTGGATACAGATAAACTTCATCCCCTGCGCGCCCGCCTTAAAGCATCTTTTGCCAGCCGGATCGATGCGGATCGCGTCGCCCTCCTTAACCGTCTTCTCCTCGCCGTCGATGAAAAGCGTGCCGCCGCCTTTTAGCACCAAATAAAGCTCCTCGTTTTGCTTGTGCGAATGCACGAATGGCACGCTCACGTTTGCTGGAAGCTCATTAATAGAAAGCTCGCAGCCGCTTAAATTTAGAGCTTCTTTCAACTCCACTCTCGGCGCATTTTTCGTTGAAACGATCTTGTAGTTTGACATCTTTTTCTCCTTAGACTTTTGTTGTAATGCTACAACTTACAACCAATGAGCGAAGTATAATAAAATTTTGTTGTAATGTCAAGAGTTACAGCAAAAAATTCCGCAAAATTTGACGCAAATTTTAAAATCAGTTAAAATCCGCGCGATTTTAAACAAAGGAATTTTATGCAAAATAGCGCATTTAAGACGCTAACGCTCATCGCAAAGAAAAATTTTAAAAAGCTATTCTTGACGTTTAGCCTGGTTTTGGCGGAAAACGGGCTATTTCTCGTCTATCCCATACTAGCCGGCATCGCCATAAACGCCATCGTAGCGGGCGATACGCTTTTGGCACTTAGCTACTCGTGCATGGTATTCGTGGGCTGGGGGCTTGGCTCGATTAGGCGGCGCGTGGATACGCAGGTGTTTACTAGGATATACGCGGGACTTGCCGTAAGCGTCATAATGAACGAAAAAAGAGCCGCAAAAGACGAAAGCGCCGTAATCGTAAGAGCAAATTTATCTCGCGAATTTGTAGATTTTTTCGAGCAGCATTTTCCCGTGTTTTTTACCTCGGTCGTATCGATTTTCGGCTCGGCGATCATGCTTTTATTTATCGAGTTCTACGTGGGTTTGGCTGTTTTTGCCCTGCTCGCGATTTTTGGAGTTTTGCTACCCAAATACATCGCCAAAAACGACCGCTTGTATCTAAAGCTAAACAACCAGCTAGAGCGCGAGGCAGGACGCATAAGCACAGGCGATGAGCGCACGCTAAAGCGCCACTACGACGTGCTATCAAAGCTTCGTATCCGCATCTCAAACAGAGAGGCGATGAGCTTTTTTATCATCGGCGCGAGCGCGGCGGCGATTTTTAGCTTGGCGATATTTTTGCTCTCAAGCAAGCAGGCAAACGCGGGCCACATCTACTCGGTGCTTACCTATCTTTGGACGTTTGCGATCAGCCTCGATGACGCGCCGAGGCTGATAGAGGAGTTTAGTAAGCTAAAAGATATCGGCAAGCGCGTAAACATCGAGCTAGAGTGTGAAATAGATAAAATTTAGGCGCTTTGGGGTATAATTTAACTAAAATTTGCCAAAAAACAAGGTCAAAATGCACGAAAATCACGCCGACTGCGCGCATTCCCACGCGTCAAACAAGGTCGTTTTGAGAAATTCTTTCCTTATAATATTCGCTTATATGCTGATCGAGGTCGCGGGCGGCTTCGCGACGAACTCGCTCGCCCTGCTCTCCGACGCAGGACATATGCTATCAGACGCCGCAGCACTCGGGCTTTCGCTATTTGCGTTTAAATTCGGCGAACGCAAGGGCAATCTGAAAAAGACCTTCGGCTACAGGCGAATCGAAATTTTAGCCGCGACGATAAACGCCGTCACGCTCATCGTCATCGCCGTTTTTATCGTCATCGAGGCGATTCGGCGCTTCCAAAATCCGCCCGAAGTAGCCACCGCGGGCATGCTCGCCATCAGCACGCTGGGTCTTGCCGTAAACATCGTCGTGGCGCTTTATATGCTGCGCGGCGGCGACATGAGAGAAAACGTCAATATGCGCGGCGCCTACCTGCACGTGCTGGGCGACGCCCTGGGCTCGGTGGGCGCGATCACGGCGGCACTGCTGATGATGTGCTTTGGTTGGGGCTGGGCAGACGCGGCGGCTAGCATGCTCGTGGCCGCGCTCATCGTAAAAAGCGGCTGGGGCGTGCTAAAAGACAGCCTAAACATCCTGATGGAGGGCTCGCCAAAGGGCGTGTGCCTGGACGGGCTCGTCGCGCGGATCAGGGGCGTCGACGGCGTGCTTTCGGTGCACGACCTGCACGTCTGGAGCATAACAAGCGGCGCAAACGCGCTTACGGCTCACATCGTAGTTAGCGGCGAGTTGAGCGTGCGCGAAGCGGAGCGGATCTTGCGCGAAATATCGCACGAGATGGAGCATCTGGGCATCACGCACACGACGCTACAGCTTGAAAGCAGCGATAATGAGTGCGGCGGTGAACTCATCTGCGAAGTAAGATCAAATGGCGCGGGCGGACACTTGGGGCATAGTCATTAAATTTTGGATTTGGAATTTTGCTTGATCTGAAATTTAAAATTTGGTTCGATTTTTAAATTTTAAATTTTGCCCGCGCCGTAGAATTTAGGAATTTTAAAAATTTTACGCTCGTTGTGAAATTTTAAATCCTTTCGTATGGTGAAATTTTAAAATTCCGCTATGCAGACGCCGTTTCAAAATCAGGC
>NZ_CALIMQ010000061.1 GCF_938045535.1 uncultured Campylobacter sp.
TTAGAATTTAACTCATTAACTCGGCAAAATTTAAAATTAACGCGCGAGCCTTAGAGCTTGATCGCAAAAGAATCTAAAATTTTACTCTTTTGGAATATAGAATAATTTACTTTTTAGATTTTCTCATGTGATTTTGCCTAAAATTCCAGATAAATTTAGTGCAAAATTTCATTTAAATTTTGACGATACGGGATTTCATCCGAGGATTTTATAAGCAAAAGATAATCGACATATTAAGAGGTAGCGGATATAAAATTTATCTGCAAATTCCGCAAGGATGGAATTTCTGATTTAAAATTTAAACCCTCGAAATTTTATAGTTTGATTTGCTTTCAAATTCTCATCGCACCGTATTCGCCTTAAAATTAAAGACACAAAAGATTCTGCCACCAAAGTTTGCTGTGAAATTTACCGATGCGAAGCTTGCTTCGTAAACAGCGCAAGAATCATATAGAAATTTCCACTAAAAATTTAAAGAGATAGAATCATATATAAATTTCTAATAAAATTTAAAAAGATAAAATCATCGGCATGATTATTTTAGATTTATTTTACGACAGAAATCCCGCTCTTGCGAGCAGGATTTCATTTCTTAGGGGGATAAGAAAAGGAGTTTAGGCTAAATAAATTTAGCCCGAGATTTCGTCTAGCCACGGAATTCGCGGCAAAAAGGAGCAAAAAGACGAAATCTCGCGCAAAATTTTAAGCCAAGATTTGAACGATCAGCTCGCGACAATAAACGAAATTTGCGACGGCTTCGAAAGCTATCGCAAAAACGCCGTGCCGCAAGCATCAAAATTAAACAAGCCTTTGTTTTTTGAAATACTCGCGCGGAGCCTTGCAGAGCGGACAGGCGCCGGGAGCTTTCTTGCCGCGATGAACGTGGCCGCAGACCTCGCACACCCAAACTTCCTCATCAAAACTCTCAAAAAAGCCCTCTTCTAGCAGGATCTTTTGAAGCTCGTTGTATTCGCGCTCGTGCTCCTGCTCGACCTTGCCGATAGCGTTAAAAAGGCGCGCAACCTCTTTTTTACCCTCTTCGGTCGCGATTTTAGCGAAGCTCGGATACATGCTCTCGTGCTCGTAGCGCTCGCCGGCGGCAGCATCAAGCAGATTTTTATCCATTTTATCAAGCGGAATGCCTGCGGCTGCATGATGCGCCTTTAGCTCAGCTCTGGCATGCCATTTTTCGTTTTCGGCAGCCTCGTAAAAATGTCGCGCAATGGCGTGAAAGCCTGCCTCTTTGGCCAAATCGCCATAAAGATCGTATTTGTTGCGCGCCTGGGACTCGCCTGCGAACGCCTTCATTAAATTTACCTGCGTCAGATCCTCGGTGATACATTTCATCGGCTCGCCGCAGCAGCTAAGCGCGCCGCCGCCTACTTTTTGCACCTCGACCTCCGCGCCGCATTTTTCGCATCTATAAGTTTCGTATTGTCTCATTATCAATTCCCTATCAAAATTTTTAGGGAATGATACCACGACTACTATTAAATTTTACTTAATAAATTTTATTCTTCTCAATAAATTTATGTTTTTGAGAAAATTTCAGCACGAAATTTTCGTCCGAAAAATTTAAACTCAAGCTTTTTACAAAGCAAATGAAATTTCAAGCGAAAGTGCTAACACTCGATCATCTAAAAATATGAAATTTAGTTTTCTGACTCATTTAGTCTACGATTTTAAGGCGAGCCACATCATTGGAAATTTTTTAAAATTTAAAGTTATCTCAAAAACAACTTGCTAATTTTACCGCGCAGTCTTGTTTATGAGTATATGACAATGCTTGGCAAAAATTAGCCTTATGCACTAACGAGCCGTCCGATTGTAATTATGAAGCGTTAAAAGCGTAATTAAGGGCATTGTAGCATTACCATCTTACCGCTATGATCGGTAATATCTGAGAATTTATGAACGTCAAATTCTAAGCCGCAAATCGAGCAAGGAGGAAATTTATCGACTTCCTTCTCGCCTAAAAGCGAGCAAATTGCGCCTATTGTCGGATTATGTCCAACGATAAATACGCATTCCGCGCTAGCTGCATTAAAATTTTGCACAATATCTGCGCTAGAAATTTCTACATTGTTGCAAGATATCGCATTATTTTCGCTAATGCTAGCGGGAATTTTAGTGCTCTTAAAAGCAGAATTTTCATCGTTTGCGTCGCGAGGTTTTTCGCTATTCAGACCAACCGTATTGTATTTTTCTACATTCACACCGCACCCAAAAAATCGTTTCTCATCCAAGTTGCGAACAAACTTTGCCAAATCCCATAAGCTTGCGTCGTATAACTCTCGCAATGACGCTACCCTTTTTGTCGCATCCAACGCATTAGCGATAATTTGCGCCGTATGGAGTGCACGCATAGCCGAGCTTGTAATAATTAAATCAGGCGTAAGTCCCAAGCTACGCAGCTTTTCTCCGAGTTTAATTGCGCAAAGTTCGCCCACTTGGCTTAATGTCCGCTCAAAATCGCTTCCGTTGCCGCTTTGCGCCTCGGCATGTCTTATAAAGTATATCCGTTTCATCTGCATCCTTTCACAAAATTTTATGTAAAATTTAGCGTTAAATTCTACAAAATTCTAAATTTTTTCTGGATCATTCCAAAGCCATAACCGACCACAAATCCCGCTATGTGCGCATACCACGCCACATTTATACCCATTAGCATCGGTGCAAAGCTTATTATCAAAATCGCGATAAAAATCCCACCCGCATTGCGTTCATCAAAATAAGCAATCACGCCTAAAAGCACGCAGATAGCGCCGCTAGCGCCTACGATATTGACGATTTCTCCCATGCTCATGGCATAACGGATATAAATCAGGCACAAAGCGCCGCTCAGCAGCCCGCCTACGATGTAAAGTAGCGTAAATTTTATCCCACCGAACGCTCGCTCTAAAATCCCACCAAATTGATATAAAACCGCCATATTCATAGCTAGATGCATCACTCCGCCGTGCATAAAAAATGAACTTAGTAGCTGCCACGGCATCCCTTCGAAAAAATACGGATTGAGCCCAAAAAACAGGTAGGACTTAAAGCCGAAAAAATATTCCAATGCGAATGAAATTACGAAAAATAGGATATTCACCGCGATGATCGCGAGAGTAAATTTGCCTGATTGCATGAAGCTCCTTAAATTTTTCACGCATAGTAGCAAAATTTTTATTAAATTAAAGGCGTAGTGTGATTTTATAGGCTAGAGATAAATTTATGGATAAGTGCTAGCATTAAAATTCGCTAATAGTTTTAATTGAAAGCGCCTTATCAAATAGCTGCGCTAAAATTTAAAATTTAGATATAAAGCTTTAAACTAAAATTTTCGTAACAAAATTTAGACCGTAAATCTTTTTTGAAAGCTTTACTGGAATTTATAAAGTTTATCTGACGTAAATTAAAAAACAAACATGCCGTTAAATTTAATAACGATGGAATTTTAACTATATGAAGCTATTTCGTAGAATTTTATGTAAAATTATAAGTATAATTTTACTAAGAACAACAAAAATTTGAGTTTAAATTAATTTCAAAATAAATTTTAGAGTAATTATTTTAAATGCTTATTATATTGCGCGTTAAAAATGCTAATTTGATTTGTCGCGATAGTATCAAAGTGAGTTTTTATTCATAAGTTTTTGCTGCAGGAGTTTAAAAATCATAAAATTCTAAAATTTGATTAGAATTTTTTAGGAATTTAATAAATTCTGCAAAGATAGGTTGCAGCTAAAATTCCAAGCTAAATTATCTGCAAAATTTCACTTGAAATTTTAGAGCCTAAATCAAACCGCCGCGAATTTTTAAAAGGTCTAGCAAAATTCCATAAAATCTAATAAATTCCAAACGTTATAAGAAATTTTTCAAAAAATACGGAAAAAATTTTCAAAAT
>NZ_CALIMQ010000062.1 GCF_938045535.1 uncultured Campylobacter sp.
CTTAAAATTTTAAAATTTCAAGGGCGCAAATTTACAAAACTAGCACCCTTTAAAATTTCATAGATTGCCTTAAATTTCGCGAATTCGCCGCTCTTAAATTTAAACGTCGCGGTGAAATTTTAAAATTTCACCGCAAGCTTTGGGCGGGTTTAATTTAACATCCCGAGTTCGGCTGCACCCGCGTTTCGCTGCCCGTGTGGATCAGCAGAGCCTTGCCGCGTCTAAATCTGCACGGCGGATCGGCTTGCACGGATGAGTATTCCTTGCCGTTTAGCTTGTAGATGATGTTGGAGCCTTGCACCGTTTTTTGGGAGTTTTGGATCGCATCTCCGGCGACCGCGCCCACTACCGCGCCGCCTACTAGCCCCACGGTCTCAGCTAAGCGCCTGCTGCTGCTATGTTTGCCGAGCTTATGCCCGATGATGGCGCCCGTAGTTCCGCCCGCGACGCCACCTAAAATTTTACCCGTATTGCCCTCGGAGCGCTCTACGTTGATTTTAGCGGGTAGGACATCGACGATCTCGATCCGATCGCTTTGCCTCATGCGGTTCGTTTCGCTCGCGTCATAAACATCTCCGCCGTATCGATCCTGCGGGGTCGCGCAGCCGCAAAGTGCTATCGCGGTGATCAAACATAATGTAAAATTTCGCATATCCTCTCCTTGTAATGAGCTTGGCGACATTATACTGCGGTTTTTTATACGAGCGGTTAAATAGCAGTTTTAAAATTTTACCGGCTCACTGCCGCTTGAAATTGGCTAGATGTGAGACATCACGCCATATCCGAGCGCCTTATAAAAATTTTTCTTTCATTCAAAATTTATCTTATTTTGTTAGAATCATTCTTATTTTTAAGGAGAAAAAATGAAAAAACTATTAGTTTACGCCACCAAAGGCGGCGACACGAAAGTCGTGAGCGAATACATCGCTTCAAAGCTCGGATTTGAGATCAAGGAGGCCCAAACCGCGCGCGGCGAGGAGTCCCGCAAGCGAGCGGCCCTCTACGACTGGGACGAGGTGGCCT
>NZ_CALIMQ010000063.1 GCF_938045535.1 uncultured Campylobacter sp.
AGGGACGCACCCGGCGGCAATGCCAGCCGCAAGACGCAGCGGCCGTTCTTTTCACAAACCACAAAGGCGGGTTCGGTGACAGGGATGGCAGTGTTCATAACAGACTCCGGTGTAAAAAAGCACGGGAGCCTTCCCCGCCGGGAAAACGCCCATGCGGGGGAAGAAGAAAAAAACGATCAGCGCTGCTGCCGGGCGGAGAGACCGTCGGCAGCGATGGAGTGCGGAGTCAGGGCTGACTCCACTTGTTCGCAGACCCAGCAAAACACCGTACTGCGCCTCGCGTATTGCGGGGCATCAAGGACGGTGCAGAGGAGGGACGCCACATCGGCGGTGAGACCGCCGCCGCTATCCGTCAACAGGAAATGATCCAGCAACCGGCACAGGGACTGCTCGCGCAGCCAGTGGTCAATCGCTGCCCGGTTGCGCTGCAACAGCCAGCGGACAACACCATCACTGAGCAGATCATCGACCTGATCGACATAGTCATCCGCCGCAAGCGGCACGTCGCGGAACAGATAGGCGAGATCCACATGAGCAAAAACAGCCTCTGTCGTCATGCGCCGTCTCCGTTTTGCCGCAATAAGCCGACCAGATGGCCGGGTACGTCCCGTTCCGGCACATTAAAGCAGGCACCGATATCGAAAAAGTATTGCGCCGATGTTTCCGCCCATTCGTCCTGAAAACGCAAATCGAGCGCGATGTAGTCGAGGCAGACGGAAAGATGCACATAAGGACGGGCCAGGTACCCCTCAAAGCCTTCTGATTCGACCTCGGCGGCGATGCCCAGATAGCGCAGAATATCGCGGTGTTCATTCAGCAGATCGATGGCTTGCGCCAGCCGGGCGACATCAAGGCGGATGACCGCATCCGGAAGGGGCAGCGCGCCCGGCTCCGGCAGGATCACATTGTCCAGGGTTGGGCAGTCGGCGGGTAAGGTCAAAGACAGCAGCAAGCGGCCGTCACGGGTTTCCGGCACAAAGCGCGGAGAGGTTGCAGTTGGGGTGTGCATAAAAATACTCCCGGTGGAAAAAAAGCGGGAGCATCCCCGGCGGGGATGTTCCCGCACAGGGTGGATAAAAAGGAAGACGGTTCAAGCCGGGGCGGCGGCACCATCTCCGTCGGTTGACTGCTGCTTGGGCGTGCAGCGATCGCAGGCCCAGCGATAGAGTAAATCGGCACGGGCCTGTTCGGGGTCATGCAGCATGGCGCTAATCGCCCGTGCCAACCCTTCTTTCAGCCGGTCGTCCCGGATGAGATGTGCGCCCAACTGATCGGCAACATTTTGCCGGGACAGCCAGGCAAGAATATCGCCCCGGTTGCGCTGATACAGCCAGACGGTATTGACCGGGTCACGGACGACACTGTCCAGGACGCGGTGGTAGTTGTCCTCGTCAATGATATAACCGTCCAGCAGATAGGCGAGATCGGCATTGGGGATAAGAAAGCTCATGTGCCCTCCTGTAAGTTGGAAAACAGGGGCACCACCCACAGGGAAGTGCCCCTGTGGGTGGGTGAAGGCGGTGATGCCGCCTGGGGGGAGGTCAGTCGTGGGGGAACTGCACCGCTTCTTGCAGGCTGCGTTTTTGCTCGCGCTTTTCGGTTAAAATTTCGCTTTTAAATTTGATGTCGCGCGCCCCGAGCAGCGCCTCAAACTTTTCGGCGGCGGTAGCAAGCCTTTTATGCCCCGTGCCGAAGCGCTCAAAAAGCGGCGCCAGCATCGATGAATTACGCTCGCTCGCCCAATTTAGATAAATTTTTCGCTCGCCCAAAGCTAAAAACGCCTCAAAATCCTCCGTGCTTTTTAGCGCGGGGCTCATCGTAAGAAATGCAATATCAAAAACTGCGGGAATTTTAAAATTTTCGCTCTCGCGGTTTTTGCTCACAGCGTCTTTTAAATTTAAAGCCCGGGCTTCTTGAGCTTGCGCGTTTGAAATTTCGCTTTGCGAGCGCGGATAAATTTTAAAATTTTCGCCTGCTCCGTCTGCAAAACCATCGCGGCTAAGCCGCTCGCAAAACTCCGCGAAGCTTAAATTTAATACGTTTTGCAAGCTGATGCCAAACTCCTCTGCGCTACGCCTTAGCTCGCGCAGCATCCCCTCCGAGCTATCGATCGCCGTAACCTTGGCGCCCAGCGACGCGAGATACAGCGAGTAAACCCCCGTGCCGGCGCCCACGTCTAGCACGCTTTTGCCCGCAAAGCTCACGCCCCAGCCGCGCAGTATCTCAAACACCCGCTTGCCGAAATCGCCCGGCTCGCCGCTAAATTTGGCGTAACTTTCGGACTTTTTATCCCAGCTATTTTTATGTGATTTTTCGCCGATTCTCTCCACCGCTAGCCTTTAAATTTTTTGTAATAATAGCAAAATTTGGCAATTTTTCCGAATTTGGGCTATAATAAATGCTTTCAAAATCTAGGCGAAAGGGCGTTCATGGCGGACGTGACGATAAGAAATTTAAACTTTGCTTACGAAAAACGCGAAATTTTAAAAGATATAAACCTAAGCTACGAGCTGCGCGATTTTTTAGCGATTTTCGGGCCCAACGGCGGCGGCAAAAGCACCCTTTTGAAGCTACTTTTGGGGCTATTGCGACCAAGCTCGGGCACGATCGAAATTTTAGGCAGATCGCCCGTGCTTGCCAGAGCGCAAATGGGCTACGTACCGCAGTTTATAGCGATAAACAAAAGCTTTCCCATAAGCGTGCTCGAAGTCGTTTTAATGGGGCTGATAGATAAGAAAATTTTCGGCTTCTACTCCAAATCCGAGCGCGAACAAGCTATGCAAGCCTTGGGGCGCGTAGGTATGCAAGACCTTGCAGACTGCCGTATCAGCGAGCTTAGTGGCGGGCAGAGACAGCGCGTTTACATCGCGCGGGCGCTGTGCGCGAAGGCTAAAATTTTACTTCTTGATGAGCCGCTAGCGAGCATCGACACGATGGGGCAGGTTCAAATTTACGAGCTTTTAAAATCCCTAAACGAGAGCGGCTGCGGCATAATTTTAATCAGCCACGACGTGCAGCTTGCACTAAACTACGCAAACCGCGCGCTTTACGTCGCAAACGGCTCGGCGCATACCCACGAGATCGATCCGGGAGGCAGAGCGGAATTTTTAGAGCACCTGCGACGCGAGCACGGACACTTCTGTGCCGTCGATCTCGCGCTTAACGAATGCTGCTGCAAGGAGGGCGAAAATGGCTGAAATTTTATCTTACGATTTCATGCGAAACGCCCTACTCGGCGGACTTTTGGTCAGTATAGTCTGCGGCGTCGTTGGCTCTTTAGTCGTGATAAATCGCATGAGCTTCATAGCAGGCGGCATCGCACACGGCGCATACGGCGGCATCGGCATCGCGCTATTTTTAGGCATCTCGCCCGTGCTGGGAGCTAGCGTATTTGCGCTGTTTTTGGGGCTACTCATTGCCTACGTCACACTACGAAATACCGAGCGCTTCGACGCCGTAATCGGCGCGATATGGGCGTTTGGAATGGCTTTGGGGATAATCTTCGCCGATCTTACGCCTGGATACAAATCCGATCTGATGAGCTTTCTGTTCGGCTCGATCCTAGCGATAAATCATGAAAATTTGATCTTCATCGGCATTTGCGGCGCGGCATTTGCGGCGCTTACGGCGTGCTTTTATAGGCAGTTTTTAGCGATCAGCTTCGATAAGGAATTCGCCCTGCTGCGCGGAGTAAATACGAGCGTCTTTTACTACGTCCTCGTGGTAATGGCGAGCCTCGCGGTGGTCGCGTCGATTCAGATCGTAGGGCTAATCTTGGTGATCTCGCTGATGACGATCCCGCCCTTTATCGCCGAAAAAATTTCAAAAAACTTAGGCTCGATGATGGCGATAAGCTGCGCGCTATCGGCGCTTTTCTGCGCGGCGGGGCTTGTTTTGAGCTTTAAGCTCAATCTAACCAGCGGCGCCTCGATAATCCTAGTCGCCTCGGTCTGTTTTTTCGCAAGCTCGATCTTTAGCAAACTTCGCGCCTAAAAGCCAACCCAGCTCGCTAAGCAGGATACCTGCGAGTATCAGCGTCGCGCCTAAAATTTGAAGCGCGCTTAGCTTTTCGCCGAAAGCATACCCCATTATGCCAGCGCTTACGGGCTCTAGCGCGAAAATCAGCACCGTTTTTATCTCGCTTACGCCGCGGTTTTGTGCCATCGTTTGGATCACAAACGCCGCGACGGTGGCAAAGATCGAGGTCAAAACCAGCGCAAAAACGAAATCAAAGCTCGGCGAAAAGATTAAATTTCCAAGTACCCTTATCTCGCCTTCAAACTCTGCGTGCGGAGTGAAAACCGCCGCGATCAGCGCGCAGATGCAGACGCAGAGAAACTGCACGATCACAAAGCCGTAGATATTGCTTTTGCGCGCGCAGACGCCCGTAAATACGATGTGAAGCGCGTATGCAAACGCCGAAATCAAGCTCAACCGCTCACCTATGCCAAATCCCACCGCGCCGCTTGCTCCGCTTAAAAAATACAGCCCCAAAAGCGCCACGACCGCGCCGCCAAAGGCGCTAGCACCGATTTTTTTGCCGAAAAACGCAAGCATTAAAAAGGGCACGATGACGACGTTTAGCCCCAAAATGAACGCCACCGTCGAGGAGAGCGCATAATCAAGCGCTATGGTCTGGCAGGAAAAATCGCAAAACAGCATCAGCCCGCAAAACACGCCCCGCCCTATCGTGCCGCGGTCAAATTTGACGCCGAAGCGCAGGCAGGCGAGGTAAGTAAAAATGCTCGCCGCCAAAAAGCGCCAAAACAAAAAGCTAAAAACGTCGCCGCTATGCAGCGCGCGCTGAACCGGCACGAAAGTGCATCCCCAAACGATCGCCACGAAAAGTAGCCCCAGGTCCCACAGCCTGCTAGGCGGAACGGGGTTTTGCGCGGAATTGGAATTTTGCCCGAAACTCTGCGCGGAATTCGAGCTTTGCGTGCAGTTTTGCGTAGAGGCAGAATTTTGCGCGGCAGCAGGGCTCTGCGTAGAATCAGAGCTTTGCGCGAAATCGAAATTCTGCGCGAAATTTAAGCTTCGAGCAGAGCTAGAATTCTCTGCCGAATTAGATTTCTTCGCGAAATTCCGCGCCTCAAAATTTTTCAATCCAAACCCCTGCAGCGCTTGAGCGAAGCCGTGGCCCTTTGCAATGATATCGGTAAAATTTTTCTTTGAGCGTCGCGTATGAGCGGCGGCGAGGCTTTTTGCGGGGCTTAAATTTGGCTCGTCTACGGCGCTCGCACGATTTAGCGAACTCTCGCTATTTGCGCTACTATGAGTGGAATTTCCCATAAAATTTCGTTTGAAATTTCTTGCGGAATTTTCGCAAGGATTTATTGTGGGGGCTTTTGCGGAATTTAAAGCTTTATTTTCGGCGCAGTTTGGAATTTGCGCGGACTTTAAATTTGGCGAAAGAGCCGCGGAGCTTAAAGCGGATTTTCTTTCAAGATTTTTGACGCGCAGGGCGGAATAGGGCGCGATGAGACTGTGCATGGCAAAACCGACCGAGGCACGATTGCGTGCGGCGAAACCAGCCGAAGTGGGATAAAATTTTAAATTTCGCACGCTGATAAAATTTAACTTGGCGGCCGCGTATTGAAATTTAAAATTTCTTTTGAGGCGGGGGGCGGGAGCGAAATTTACCGCGCCGCCGCGCGCTGTATTGTTTGCGCACTCACGCACCCGGTTTGAGATAAAATTTAAAGCGGGTTTTGAATTAAAATTTTCCGCAGGCTCCAAGATAGAATTTTTCATAATTTGAAGTAAAATTTCGCCGAGATTTTAGTGCGGTCGCGCCTATCTGATCGTCTTTATGGCGTTTAAAATCGCGCCCGAGTTTTTGCGAAACTCCCTTTCGTTTTTGCTTAAAAAATCGAAGCTTTCGTTGATGAAGGCGCTGCTAAATTCGCTACTAAAATCGTCTCCAGGCTCGCGCCCGACGGCACTTTTAAAGCTTTTAGCAAAGCTCGCGTCGGCTCCTAGTTCACGTGCCAAAGGGCGAATGATTTCGTAAATTTCATCAAAGGCGTTGGTGCGCAGATAGTGGCTTAATAGCACCTCGCCGCTCATTACTGCCTTAGTATCGGCTTCGGACATATCTTTTATTTTAACGAGTACGAGCTTTTTGATCGGCTCTACGGCAAGACTTAGCTTCTTGCTCGCCAGCCTTTGCATATTCTGCACGGCGATGCTTTTTTTGCCCGCACGCTCGGTAATGTAGCTAGGCAGATCAAGCTCGTAATCCTGTACGCCAGTGCGTTCGTATTCATTTGCGGCACGCTCTATCAAAGTGCTTAGTGAGTTTTTAAAATTTTCACTATCGCCCGCGCCCGCACTAAGCATCACGTCTAGTCCCTTTACGGCGACCTCTTCCCAGCTAGCAGTCGCAAATAGCGGCAATAAACAAAAGATTAATTTTTTAAGCAAAGTTTTTCCCTAATTAAAGATTGTTTATTTTATTTCCTAAATTTTAATGTATAATCAACGCTTTTATAATACCAAAAGGGCTAAATATGGAGCTTTTACTCATCGCTTTCGCGCTTGCGATGGACAGCGTCGCGCTTAGTATCTCAAACGGCGCGAAATATCCGAATTTTAAATTTGCGCAGATCGCGCGCGTCGCATTTTTCTACGCGGCGGCTCAGTTTATAATGCCGCTTGCAGGCTACGCTTTGGGGATAAATTTCGTAAAATTTATCGCGCAGATCGATCACTTCGTCGCGTTTGGAATTTTATCGTTTTTAGGCGTTAAGATGATCGCAGAATCCCGCCGCGAGCAGGACGAGCCAGATCTTCGCCTAAGCACGAAGGAGCTGGTGCTGGGTGCGATCGCTACCAGCATCGATGCGATGGCCGTGGGCGTGACTTTTGCCTTTGGCGAGATAAACATCCTCTACGCCTGTTGCGTAATCGGGCTCGTCTGCTTCGCGCTGTGCGTCGCGGCGTGCTACGCAGGCAAGCTAACGGGCAAATTTCTGCAAGCCAAGGCGCTCGTTTTAGGCGGCGCGATTTTGATCTTAATCGGGGTTAAAATTTTACTCTCGCACCTCGGCGTTATCGATATTTAGCGACTTTTAAGCGCCGCTTTGTGATAATCTTTAAAACTAATCCGCAGGAGCGAAAATGAAAAATTTAATAAATTTAACCAGCGGCGACCGCCTAAATTTGCGCGTGCAGGGTCAAATTTTACTCAGCAAGAGCATCAAAAACGGCAAAACGAGGCAGACGCAAAAGGAGTTTGCCAGCATAGACGAGGCACAAAAAGCCTGCGCGAAAAAGGAGTGGGAGAGCCTAAAAAAAAAGATGAGCCGAAATCCTTAAAGCCTGTTGCTAAGTAGAAATAATATCAAATGAAAAAGGAGATGATGTGAAAAATATACTTTCTTTAAATTTTGAAGAAGTTAGATTATTTTTATTAAAGCATGAAAGCTACGTAAATATTAATTTGCCGCCATATATTAAATTTGATAATTTGTTTGATCAAATTTCAAAGGTTCTAGGTCGGAAAAATTTTATGAGTATTAAAAAAAGCAATCCTGATATTTTTGAAGATGTAAACTATAAATTATTTCATAATAAAAATGGCAAATATGATTGGCGGAGATTCGAATTAATCCATCCTTTTCTTTATGTTTCGCTTGTTAATGAAATAACGAAATACAACAATTGGAAATTAATCAAAAAAAGATTTGGAAAAAATAGAGCGAAAAGCGTTGTTGAATGTATGAGTTTGCCTGTAGTTTCTGAGTCAAACAAGTCAGATAAGGCTGAGCAAATCTCAAACTGGTGGGAGCAGATAGAACAAAAATCTATAATTTTAAGTTTAGATTATAGTTATATTTACCATACAGATATTGTAGATTGTTATGGTTCGATTTATACTCATTCTATATCCCGGGCATTACATTCCAAAAAAGCATCAAAAGATAACAGAAAAGATAAAAATTTTAACAAAAAATATATTGGTGGCATGATCGATTTTCATATACAAAGTATGTCGAATGGACAAACGAATGGGATACCGCAAGGTAGTGTTTTGATGGATCTTATTGCAGAGATCGTTCTATCTTATGCTGATTTGTGTTTAAGTGTCAGATTAAAACACATTGATAAAAAAGATTTTTATATTTTAAGATATAGAGATGATTATAGAATTTTTGTTAATAGCCCACAAATCGCAGATGAGATAATTAAAATGCTTACAGAAGTTTTAATTGATTTAGGGTTAAAATTAAATTCAAGTAAAACAACCTTTTCTAACAACGTTATTCAAAGTTCAATAAAACCAGATAAGTTAGATTGGCTAGTTGTTAGTAAAGATCTAGAAACAGCGCAAATTAATGAAAATTTTAAAACAGTACAAAAGTGCCTTTTGTTAATTTATCAAAACGTTATTAAAAGCCCAATAAAATCAGATAAGTTGGATTGCCCACTTATTAATAAAGATTTAGAAACAATGCGAATGAATAAAAATTTTAAAGCAACACAAAAGTACCTTTTGTTAATTCATCAATTTGCATTAAAATATCCGCATTCTGGAACCATAGAAAAAGAGCTTCAATTAATTTTAAAACAATTAAGAGAAGGTAAAGATGAAACTAGGAATAAAGAAAATATAGAAGTTTTAATAAGTATTGTGGTTGATATTACTCTTTTAAATCCAAGAACTTATTCTATATCTATGGCAATACTAAGTATATTATTTGGATTGATTGATAAAAAATTGATTGAATCAATTGTCGATAAAATTGTAAATAAATTTAATAGTATCCCGAATACTGGATATATGCAAATATGGCTACAGAGGGCAATTATAAAATTACAAATTACACAAAAAGATTTGTGCGAACCATTATGTAAACTAGTCGGCGGTGAGTCTATAAAATTATGGAATAATAAATGGTTACATCCT
>NZ_CALIMQ010000064.1 GCF_938045535.1 uncultured Campylobacter sp.
TCCGCCGTCGCAGCTGCGCTGCCACATTTTTATCGCTTTAGAATAATCGCCGTCCTCATAGAGCTTGTCCGCGTCTTCAAAGACTCCACCCATGCAAAACATAGCTATAACGGCTAGATAAAGATATCTTTTCATTTAATCCATTTAAAATTTCTGTAAATCTACTCGCACGTTCACGGCGCGAAATTCCGTATTTAGTATTTTATGATCTCAGTTTGCGCGTGGGTTTTGCGCGCGGCTAGCCCTAGCAGAACCGAGACCGCGCCTAGCTCTCTTTCAAAAGCTTAGTTAGCGCCGTGCCGCTTTCATCGTGTTTACGGATGTTTTTATAAATTTTACTAAAATAAGCTTCTAAAAATTCCTGATCATCGATCTTATCTTCGCCCTTTTTCGGCTCGATCTTTCGGTACTCGCCGCTGCTTTGCAGCTCGAATGCAAGCTCGTTGTCGCTTAGCTGAAGCTTTAAAATTTCTTTTAGCTTGTTTTGCAGATTTTCGTTGTAAATCGGGCTCATCAGCTCCAGTCTGCGCTCCAAATTTCGCGGCATCCAATCCGCGCTCGCGATATATAGGCTGGGCTGGGCGTGCGCGAAGTAAAAAATTCTAGCGTGCTCCAGGTATTTGCCGACGATCGAGATCACGCGGATATTTTCGCTAACGCCCTTTAGCGCCGGGCGCAAGCAGCAGATGCCGCGCACGATGAGATCGATCTTCACGCCCGCGGCGCTTGCTTTATACAGCGCCTTGATCATATCGCCGTCGACAAGAGCGTTCATCTTAGCGATGATCCTGCCGGCAGAGCCTTTCTTCTCCTCGTTTTTTATCATCGCTAAAAGCCGCTCTTTGATCTGCATCGGCGACATAGAGAGGTTGCCTAGCTTGCGGTTTTTGTTGTAGCCCGAGAGGATGTGAAAGAAATTCGTCGTGTCCTTATCGAAGCGGTCGCCGCAGGTAAAAAAGCTCACGTCGGTGTAAATTTTAGCGCTAGAGCCGTTGTAGTTGCCCGTGCCTAAGTGGATATAAAATTTTAACTTGCCTTCCTCTTTTTTGATGATCTGAGTTACCTTGGCGTGGACTTTAAAGCCCGTGATACCGTAGATGACGTGCGCGCCGGCGTCTTCGAGCGCCTTCGCCCAGTGCAGGTTGTTTTCCTCATCAAATCTCGCCTTAAGCTCGACCATCACCGTTACCTGTTTGCCGTCGCTTGCGGCTTCGATCAGGCTTTGAACGATCGGGGAGTTTTTCTCCACGCGATACAGCGTCATACGGATCGAGATGACTTTCGGATCCTTGGCGGCCTCTTTGATGAGCTTTTGGACAGGATCGAAGCTCTCGTAAGGATGGATCAGAAGGATATCCTCCTTCTCCATCGCGCTCATAACGGAGGTATTTTCGTTAAAGGGGGGCAGCGTCTTTGGCAGATACTGAGGATGGGCTAGAAAGGAAAAATCCTTATTGGAGGCGATCTCCCAAAGCCCGTCCAGCGTAAGTGGCACGGCGCATTCATATATATCTTTGTAAAAAATTTTAAGATGGGAATTTAGAAATTCTAAAAGCTCGGCATCGGCGTCCTTTTCGATCTGAAGTCGTACGAAAGCCCCCTTGCGGCGCAGCTTAAGCCCCGCTTCCAGGATCATCATAAAATCGTCCGCTTCCTCCTCCTCGATTACGATATCTGCGTTTCGCGTGACGCGGAAGGCTGCGGAGCTGATGAGCTTGTAGCCCGGAAAAATTTCCTCCGCGTGGCGTTTTACGATGGTGCCGATCGGCACGTAGGTGTTTTGCGCGACCTGCACGAAGCGCGGGATCACGCGCGGAATTCTAATCATCCCAAAATGTACCGACTCGGGCGCGCCCTCATCGCAGAGCTTGACCGCAAGGGAGAAGCTGAGATTATTTAAATGCGGGAAAGGATGGGTCGCATCCACTGCGATCGGGACGATGACGGGCATTATCTGCGAGAAGAAAAACTCGTCCGCCACAGGCTTGAGCTCGGGCTGCAGTTCGTCGTAGCTTTTGATAAAAAGCCCGTTTTTGCAAAGCTCCTTTTGGATGCCGAAATACTGCTGCTCAAGCTCGGTTTGTTCGTTTCTTAGATAGGAGCGGATCGCGCGTAGCTGCTCAAGAGGCGTCATCTCGTCATCTCCGCTGGTTATAACGCCGGCGGTAAAAAGCTGCTTCAAGCCCGCCACGCGGATCATATAAAATTCGTCTAAATTCGTGCTGTAAATCGCTAGAAATTTTAATTTTTCAATTAGCGGGATATCCTTTTTGCATTGTTCCAGCACGCGGGTATTGAAGCGTAGCCAGCTTAGCTCGCGGTTTATAAAATTATTTTGTGTTTGCATAAAAACTCCTTTTTGAATATTAATTCTAAGATTATAGCCCAATTAAGATTAAATTTTAAAGTCCGAATTTTATGAGCTTGCAAGTGGGGCAATTTAGTATTTAAATTTCTGCTCTAATTCCCTATTTTTCCTAAATCCTTGCACATTTGCGCGTCGCCGTCTTTGCAGCCCAGCTGCAAATACCGCCTTAAATATGAAATTTGCTTTTCCTCCTCCTTGCTCATATCAAGCACCCATTTGCACGCTTGTTTTATTGCGAGTTTAAACATAGTGCTTTCATTTTAA
>NZ_CALIMQ010000065.1 GCF_938045535.1 uncultured Campylobacter sp.
GAATCTTTCGCGCTGGCTAAGGAGCTGCGAAAGGCGCCAAAGCTCATCGCCGAGGAGCTTGCGGCTAAATTTAAAGATAGCGAAATTCTAAGTGCTACGGCGGTGAACGGCTATCTAAATTTTCATCTAAAGCCCGCCGTGTTGGGCGCACTTGCTGAAAACGCCCTTAGACTGGGCGGCGATTTTGCGAAAAATGATGCCGAGCTCGGACGCGGAATTTTACCGGCTTCGGAAAGGATTTGCGCGAGTGAGCCTGCTAGCAAAGGTTACGCTGCAAATCTAGCTGCGAGCGGTAATGACGCCGCCAAATCGCGAAATTCCGCCGCTAGGCAAAATTTTATTTCGCAGAATTCCGAGGAGGCGTCAAATTCCCTCGTAGCGTCAAATTGCGATGAGGCGCGGAATTCCGCCGTTATGCCGCAAAAAATTCTGCTTGAATATATCAGCGCCAATCCGACCGGTCCGCTTCATATCGGGCACGTGCGTGGCGCCGTTTACGGCGATACGTTCGCGCGCATCGGAGGCTATCTGGGGCACCGCGTCGATACCGAGTACTACATCAACGACGCGGGCAATCAGATCGAGCTTTTGGGCACTTCGATCGCGCTTCGTGCACGCGAGCTCGCGGGCGAGGACGTGAGCTATCCAGAGAAATACTATCGCGGCGAGTATATCGATGAGATCATCCCTCTTGCGCGCGCCCAATTCGGCGATGAAATTTTCCGCGACGAATCGCGCGTTTTGATCCTTGCGGAGTTTGCTAAGGACGAAGTGCTAAAGATCATCCAAAAAGATCTCGCAGACGCGGGCATTCATATCCAAAACTGGGCTAGCGAAAAGAGCCTATACGGCGAGCTTGAGCCTACGATTAGGAAGCTCGAGCGCAGCGGCAAGATGTATGAGCAGGAGGGCAAAATTTGGATCCGTTCATCGCAGCTCGGCGACGAAAAGGATCGCGTCGTCATCCGCGAGGATGCGCGTCCGACCTATCTTGCGGGCGACATCGTCTATCACAACAACAAATTTGAGCGCGGATATGAGCGCTGCATCAACATCTGGGGCGCCGATCACCACGGCTACATCGCGCGTCTAAAGGCCGCCGTGCATTTTCTGGGCTACGACGAAAGCAGGCTCGAGATCATCCTAATGCAGATGGTAAATTTGCTTAAAGACGGGCAGACCTACAAGATGAGCAAGCGCGCGGGCAACGCGATTTTGATGAGCGACGTGCTCGCCGCGATCGGCAGAGACGCTATGCGATTTATCTTCATCAGTAAAAAGGGCGAGACGCCGCTTGAGTTTGACGTGGACGAGCTCGCGCGCGAGGACAGCAGCAATCCGATCTTTTACATCAACTACGCTCACGCGCGGGTCAATCAAATTTTTACCAAAGCGGGCAAGCGCGAGACGGATGTCCTAGGCGCGGACTTCGGCACGCTAGATGAAGCGGGGCTCGGCCTAGCTTTTGCGGCGCTTGGTTTGAATGAAATTTTAAACGACGCATTTAATTCGCGCGGCTTGCAGAAGCTGCCAGATTTTCTAAAGGCGCTCGCAGCGGACTTTCACAAATACTATAACGAAAACCGCGTCGTAGGCAGCGAGAACGAGGATGCGAAGCTCAAGCTGTTCGCGCTCGTGGCGCTCAGTATCCGCACAGCGTTTGCTCTGATGGGTCTAAGCGCGAAAGAGAAGATGTAGCCGCATAGGCTACATTCGCGCCGATAGCCTAAATCTCACGAACGAAATTTTATGATTTAAATACAAAGCGAAATTTTGCGGCGGGATTTCTGCCGCAAAATTTTATGTTTTGCTTTTTACTTCTGGCTTTGCCGCAAAATTTTAGGGCGGAATTTGGGATGAAATTTTATCGCGAAATTTTACTTAAAATTTATAGCTATGAAATTTTAAAGATTGGCTCTAAATTTGCGGCTCGTAAAATTTCAATTTTAGAATTTTACGAGCGGTTTCGCGGTATTGCTGCAGCGCCTGGCGCGGTTCGTAAAATTTAAAATTTGGCTGCAAATTTACCGCTTGCAGAATTTTGAAATTTTAAAATTTTGCGGCGCGGAAGCTTTAAGTAAAATTTTAAAACAAGGCTTGAGGTACTAAAATTTTGCGCAGATCAAATTTCATGTGAGGGAATTTCATCCGCAAAATTTATTCGGACGGGATTTGCCTGCAAGACCGCCCCTTAAGCCCCGCGGCACATCGCCGCAAAAAGGATAGATATGAGAAAGATCATCGACATAACGGCGCTTTCTATCGCCGTTTGCGTCTTGGTTATGGTGCTTTTTTTGCCGTCGCCCGTTTTGTCGTTTAAATGCTACCGCGACGATGGCGTAAGCTGCGCGCAGCTAGGGCGCGACAAGCTCTCCCGCGAAGATTACGATGGCGCCAAGCTTGCTCTTGCCAAGGCTTGCGAGGCGGGTGAGAAAGATAGCTGCTTTGATTTGGGTGCCCTATACGACGGCGAGGGCAATGCGACGCAAGCGGGCGTATTTTATGCCGCAGCGTGCGATAAAAACGTCGCCGTAGCCTGCCACAAGCTAGGCAACCTATATCAGCGAGGGCGCCTGAGTAGGGACTTCGTTGCCGCCGCGCAGCGCTACGCTAGGGCCTGCGATTTGGGCTATGCCAAAAGCTGTCACAATGCGGGCGTGGTCTATTTCACGGGCGGTTTTGGGCTCGCGGCGGATCCTGCAAAGGCGGTGAGCTTTTTCGAGCGAGGCTGTGACGGCGGGCTAGCGGACAGCTGCTATAACGCCGGCGTTGCGTATGATAAGGGCCTAGGCGCGCCGCAGGATCGCGACAAGGCGGTAAAATTCTACACCAAATCCTGCGAGCTGGGCTACGGCGATGCCTGCAATAATTTAGGCTATTTGTATGTGAGCAAGGGGGATCTGCGCGGATTTTCCAAGGGGCTTGGATGCGTCAAAAAGGGCTGCGACGCGGGCAATAAAAGATCCTGCCAGCTCTACGAATTCATGAAAGAGCAAATTTTAAAGAAGTAGGTGCTTGGTAGCCCGGTGCATGTTTCGGTTTATACTGCCTGCCGTGCGCGCCGTCTGTTTTGTATTGTTCGCCGTTCGTCGTATGGCGTCCGTCGTGCGCTGTCTGCCTTGCACTGCCTATCTACGCTACTCGTCACGCGGTATTGGTTTTTGCGATGGGCTTGCCTGCGATATTGCCGCGACGGGTTTGTGAGCTTTTGTAGCGCGCGCAATTTCGCCGCGATTTTGTGACATGCGAAATTCAGTAAGGCGCAATAGCCCATGCATGCGATTAGCTAAATTTAGCGGCGGAGTTTTACTTGAAATTCTATAGATATGAAATTTTAAGGCTTAGCTCTAAATTTAGGGCTTGCAGAGTTTCAACTTTAAAATTTTGCGGATGGTGCTGCAAGCAAGGCAAAATTTAGATTTTAAAATTTTACGGCGCGGAATTTAGCGCGGACGCAAAGCGCGAAGCTGTTTGAGGAGGCAAATTGGAATATGAAATCACGGGCGAGGTTCGAAATCTCCGCGTCCACGCTGCAAGAGGAAATAGCAAAATTTGGGTATTTTTCGAGATAGACGGCGTGAAACTGCGCGGCGAGTTTAACGATATCCCCGTAGAGGAGGGCGAGCCTGCGCGCGCGTATTTCATCCGCGGAGGATATGCGGGCAGCTACGTGATCACTCGAGTTCAGGTGGCACGCAAACCAAGCCCTTTGCGCCGCAAGCTGGGGATCGCGACCGCCGTGTGTACGCTGGGTTTCGGCGCGGCGCTGTGGATTGTAGGCTTTGGGATTTTAAACGTCGGCGGGAGGGGCTCGCTAATTAATTTTGTCTGTGTTGCCGCCGCAGGATTTGGGGTGTTAAAAGAGGGCGCGGGCAATCTGAGAGCGTGGCTAAATCAACGCACGTCCGAGTAGATCGCCGCCGCGGCGTAAATTTCATAAATTTAATCCACCGAATAAAATTTACTCGCGCCGCCGTATCTTTGCGGCGTAAATTTTGCTAAAATTCGCTCCAGGCGCGAAACCCGCTACGTAAATTTAGAAAAAGGTAAAATTTTGAATATAAACGAAGCAATAGTTGCCACCGCCAAAAAGCAAAAAGAGTGCCGGCTAGCATTTGCAAAGTATCTGTTTTTAGGAATTTTATTTATAATAGCACTGCCCGTGGGCGGCGGATTTGCCGTATGGCATCTTTTTGAAAATCGCCTTGCACCGCTATTTTTCATCATTATCTATATTCCGTTTTTTCTCGCCGCGCTAATGGCTAATGCAAGCCGAGTGATCGACGAGCTGGGAGATTACAAGGCGTTTTATAAAGACGTTTTCGTCCGCGCCGCCATCCGCGAGGTTGGTCCAAATTTTAACTACGATCCGAATGCCGGCATCAGCCGTAAAGAATTTCGCAAAATCGGCATCTATTCGCCCGATGAGTTTCGCGCCGAAGATCAAATCAGCGGCATTTATAACGGCGTCAAATTTAGCCTCAGCGAAGCGATCGACATCCCAAACGGCGCGACGCTGGAGCTAAGCGACTCGGCGGCACTAAATTTGCTATCCGCGATAATTTTTGCATGGGAGGCGATGAAGGATATGCAGGCCTTTAGCGGCTCGGTCTTGGTCTGCGAGTTTTACAAGAAATTTAGCGGTCAAACGATAGTGGCAAGCCGCACGTTAAATACTAAATTTATAGGCGAAAAAGAGCAGATGGACGACGTGTTTTTTAGTAAAGAATTTCGGGTCTTTGCGGACGATAAAGTAGAGGCGCGGTATCTTTTGACGCCCGCGTTTATGGAGCGTCTGCGAGAGCTAAAGGAAAAATTCGCGGGGAAAATGGGCGTGAGCGCGGCGTTTATGGACGACAAATTTTATCTATTTTTAAACGGAGCGAAAAACAAGTTTGAAACGACGCTCTTTTCGCCGCCGCCTAGCCTCGAGGACGCCGCGGGGATCAAAAAGGAAATTTCAGAGCTTTTATCTATCATAGACGAGCTAAATTTAAACCCGGATTTAAGCGGGGCGGCAATTTTGGCTGATTAACGCGCGACGCTATTTGGCGGATAAAATCCGCTTGTGTTGCGACAGGACGCATTACTTGTCGCCTATCGAAATACATTGCGGCTAGAGTGCTATTTCTCCACTAGCTAAAATGTGCTACGCTTTGGTCGTATCCTTCCACTGCCTATCGAGATGCGCTAAAGCCTGGATTGCTTCTATGCTACTTACCGAGATACGTTACGGCTCGGATCGCTCATTTTCGCTACCGACTGGGACGCGCTTAAGTAGCTCCTGTTCGCGAGCGAATAATCTGCAAAATCTCTCCCAGTCGTGCAGATAGAC
>NZ_CALIMQ010000066.1 GCF_938045535.1 uncultured Campylobacter sp.
CGTAAAATTTTAGAATAGAACATCCAAGAAACGAGCAGAAAAATGCGCGAGACTTTACCAAGCATCTTTATGCCTAATTCGTAGCAATTTTAAACAGAATTTTTTGTAGACAAATTAGGCTCGGCTGAAAGCAAACGTAAAAATTTTGAGGCTAAACGCCCGAATTACACGATATAAAATTTAAGAACGTATAATTAACTCGGCGCAAAATCTAAAGCATTTCGTTAAACTGGACGTATAATTAAAAGCCTAAGAGCCGATTTAGCGTAAATTTGCAGCATGGCTCATCAGCGATACAATCTCTGCTAAGTCGAATTTGCCGCTGAAAAAGAGATTGAAAGCAAGCGCGCCCTGATTTATCAGCATCTCCTTGCCGTCTTTTGCAGGCAAATTTTTTGCGCGCGCGGCTTGTAAAAACGGAGTCTGTTTGCCGTAGATCGCATCAAAGGCGAATTTTGCGCGGGATAAAATTTCATCTATTACCCCCTCGGGCGCTGGTAGCGCGTCATCTTTGAGACCTGCGCCGGTGGCATTGACGATCAGATCGTAATCTTTAAATTTGAAATTTTCATAGGTAAAAAATTCCTCGCAGCCGAAGTCAAAATCTTTTACGCTGCGGTTTAGGATGTCAAATTTCACGCCGTTTTTGCCTAGCGCGTAGCCGATCGCTCGCGTCGTGCCGCCCGCACCTAAAATAAGCGCATTGCGAATCTCACCAAAGCCCAAAATCGCGCAGAAAAAGCCTTGCGCATCGGTGTTAAAGCCGTGCAGTGCGCTGCCTTTTAGCACCAGCGTGTTTACCGAGCCGATCTTCTGCGCCGCCTCGCTTAGGACGTCGCAGGCTTTGAGCGCGTCGAGCTTAAAAGGCACGGTTACGTTCGCACCCGTAAGCCTTAAAGCTTCAAATTTAGCTCGCAGCTCCTCGCCGTGCCGCAGCAAAACTCGCCCATAGTAGGCGTCCAGCTCCAAAAATTTTATGGCGTAATTATGAAGTAGCGGCGAGAGAGAGTGGGCGATCGGGTTACCGAAAACCGCAAATCTGTCCACTATTTCACTCGGTAGATATACGCTCCGCTATTGATGCTGCGCATATCGCTAAGTGCCTTTTGTAGCGCCTCGCCCTCAAAAGGTCCAACTAAAATTTTAGTTACGCTCTTGCTGCCGACGTGAGTTTGCAGAGCGATCGGATTATAGCCTTTTTTAGTGATTTTTTTAGTGTCAGACCCGTTTGGATCGTAGGCATTTGATGCGAAAACCTGCACATAACTGCCGTTTGCCACGCTGGTGCTGGTGCTCTTTGCTGCAACGCCGGCTTTTACGCTCTCGCTTTTAGACTCCGGCTTGCTAGCTTCTTTTTTAGGCTCGGACTTAGCAGGCTCTTTCTTGGTCTCAGCTTTAACATGTTCCTTTTTAGCTTCCGTTTTTGAAGACTCTTTTTTAACTTCTATTTTTGCTTGTTTTTCAGGTTCTTTTTTAGGCTCTACTTTTTGCTCGACTTTTCTAATTTCGGTTTTAGAAGGTTCTTTTTTGATCTCGTCTTTTGCAGATTCTTTCTTAGGCTCGGACTTTTTTACGTCCGTTTTCTCAGGCTTTTTGGCTTCGTCTTTAGGCTCAATCTTTTTACTTTCTATTTTAACGGATTTTTTTGGCTCTTCTTTGATTTCGGGCTTTCGGATTTCTACTTTCTGTGCTTCAGGCTGAGCGCTTGCGACGACCTTGCTTTCGGAATTAGGCTCTTGGGTTTTTATCTCTACTTTGGTTGGAGCTGCAGATGCTGTATTAGGTTCTGATTTCACCTCTACAGGCTCAGGCTGCGAAGGCTCAGGTTTTTGAACTTGTACGGCAGGCTTTTGCTCCGCTTTGGCAAGCTCTTCTTCACTAGGCATAGTAAGACCTGCGTTAGTATCAATATCGTCTTTATTAATAGCCTTCATTATGATTAAAATGATTAAGAATAAAACTACGACGCCGGCTGCAACTCCTCACGTGCATTATGCCCACGACCCTTTTTCAAATTCGCGTTCTTATCGACATTGCCGCTATTTATCACTATATCGTCTATGCTGCTCATATCGAAATTTTTGTCGTTCATACTCTCTCCTAAGATTATTATTTACTTTGTAAATTCTACCACGCAAAATTTACGAAATAAACAATTCGGGTAAGCTTACCCGAATTTATTAAATTTAATACATCGCGCGGTCGTAGATGATAAAGCGGTGCGCCAAATCCCGCACCTCCTCTTTGACCTGCGCCTGAAGCTTGGAATTTGAGATGTCGCTTAGCACGTCGGCGATTTTATTTCCGATAAACTCAAATTCTTTCTCCTTCATTCCGCGTGCCGTAAGTGCGGGGCTGCCGACGCGGATGCCGCTGGTGACGAACGGGCTGCGCATCTCGCCCGGCACGGTGTTTTTATTCGTCGTGATGCCTGCGTTTTCAAGCGCGGCGCTAGCGTCCTTGCCGCTAAAATCTCTATTTAAAAAGCTCATTAAAATCAGATGGTTATCGGTGCCGCCGCTAACGAGATCAAAGCCGCGCTTAACCAGCGTCTCGCCTAAAATTCTAGCGTTTGCTTTGACCTGCTTGGCATAGAGCTTCCACTCAGGGCTTAGATTGTGTTTAAAGCCGACCGCCTTAGCAGCGATGACGTGCATTAACGGGCCGCCCTGGATGCCCGGGAAGATCGCCGAGTTGATCCTTTTAGCAAATTCCTCGTCGTTGGTCATTATGATGCCGCCGCGCGGACCGCGAAGCGTCTTGTGCGTGGTCGAGCTTACGACGTGGCAGTGTGGAAACGGATTAGTATGTTCGCCTGCGACGACTAGCCCAGCGACATGCGCTACGTCGGCGAAAAGAAACGCGCCCACGCTATCAGCGATCTGCCTAAATTTGGCGAAATCTATCTCGCGCGTATAGGCGCTCGCACCGCAAACGATCATCTTTGGTTTTACGATCTGAGCGATCTCAAGCACCTTATCGTAGTTTATGCGGCCGTCGAGCTCCACGCCGTACTCGAAGCTCTCATACATCTTTCCGCTGCTTGAGACCTTCGCACCGTGCGTCAAATGGCCGCCGTGGCTAAGCGACATACCTAAAATTTTCTCGCCCGGTTTCAAAAACGCGGCATATACGCCCTGGTTGGCTTGGCTGCCACTGTTTGGCTGAACGTTTGCAAACTCACAGCCGAAGAGCTTTTTGCAGCGATCGATCGCGATCTGCTCGATCTCGTCTACGAACTCGCAGCCGCCGTAGTAGCGCTTGCCTGGATAGCCCTCGGCGTATTTGTTCGTTAGCACCGAGCCCATCGCCTCCATCACCTCGGGATAGGTAAAATTTTCGCTCGCGATCATCTCCAAATAATCGCACTGACGGGCAAGCTCTTTGTTGGTTAAACTAAAAATTTCATTATCGAATTTTTCTAAATTTGACACGTTCACTCCTTCTCTAAATTTAGCGGCCTCATCGCGGGGAATAAAATCACGTCGCGGATCGATTTTTTATTCAGCAAAATCATCGCCAAGCGATCGATTCCAAGCCCCCAGCCGGTAGTCGGCGGCATCGCGTAGCTAAGCGCGCGGACGTAATCCTCGTCCATCTCGTGAGCTTCGTCGTCGCCCGCGTTTTTGGCGTCGATTTGCGCCTTAAATCTGGTGTATTGATCGAGCGGATCGTTCAGCTCATTAAAGGCATTGGCTAGCTCTTTACCTGCGATATAGAGCTCAAATCTCTCGGCTATCTGCGGATTTTCGTCGCTTCTGCGCGAAAGCGGGCTGATCGAGATCGGAAAATCCACGATGAAGGTCGGATTTATGAGCTTAGCTTCTACGTAATTATCAAAAAGTTCGCTCTGCAGGTGGCCTAGATCGAGCTTTTCATTGACTTCAAATTTATCCTCTTTGAGTTTGGCGATGATCTTTTCGCGATCATTTACGATCTGCGGCTCAATGCCGCCTATCTGCGTAAGCGCGTCGAGATACTTTATGCGCGCAAAAGGCTTTGAAAAATCGATCTCGCGCTCATCGTAAGTTAAAATTTCGCCCAGAGCCTCTTAAACAGCGCTTTAAATAGCTCTTCGGTTAGGTTCATCGCGTCGTTATAATCATGCCACGCCCAGTAGAATTCTATGCTAGTAAATTCCGGATTGTGCGTCAGATCCATACCTTCGTTGCGGAAGTTTCGATTGATCTCAAAGACCGCCTCCATGCCACCTACTACGAGGCGCTTGAGATACAGCTCCGGCGCGATACGCAAGTAGCGATCGACGTCTAGGGCGTTGTGGTGCGTGATGAAGGGCTTAGCGTTCGCGCCGCCCGCGATAGGGTGCATCATCGGCGTTTCGACCTCTAAAAATCCGTGTTTTTCAAAAAAGCTGCGGATCTCGCTAACGATGACCGAGCGCTTGATAAAATCCTCGCGAATCTCTGGGTTCATTATCATATCGAGGTATCTTTGGCGGTAGCGCATCTCGATATCGACAAGACCGTGAAATTTCTCCGGAAGCGGCGAAATCGCCTTAGACGCGAGCATTATTTTGCTGGCATGGATCGAAAACTCGCCCGTTTGGGTGACGAAAGCATATCCGCGCACCAAAATTATATCGCCTACTTCGAGATTTTTCTTAAATTTAGCGTAATCCTCCTCGCCGATGCTGTCGCGTGAGTAATAAATTTGAATATTGCCGCTTTGATCTTCTATGTTTGCGAAGGTGGATTTGCCCGCGACGCGCTTTAGCTTTAGCCGCCCGGCGAGGCTTACCTCCTCGCTCGCTTTTTTATCCTCGGTATCTTTGATGTAGCCGAATTTCTCTTTAAACTCGGCTATGCTCATATCTTTTTTTAGAAAGTGCGGATAGGGATTAGCCCCCAAATTCCGAAGTTCCGACGCCTTGTCTATCCTTTGGATTTCTAACTGGCTATCAAACAATCTACTTCCTTTTTGCCGCGCATTCAGGGCAAATTCCATACAGCTGCATCATGTGCCCCGTAAGCGTAAATCCGTGCTCTTTAGCGACGGCAAGCTGTTTGCGCTCGATAGTGGCGTCTTGAAATTCTATGATCTTATTGCAGCTTTTGCAGATTAGATGGTCGTGGTGAGGCTTGTTGGCAAGCTCAAATTTCTTGCCCTGTGCGCCAAATGAGATCGACGTCGCCATGCCCGAATCCTCAAGCAAATTTAAGGTACGATACACGGTCGCTATGCCTACGTTTAGCTCCGGAAATTTTACTTTGATCTCATTATGAAGCGCCTCAGGTGTGAAGTGCTTGTTATTGTTGTAAAGCGTGCGAAGCAAAACCTCGCGCTGCTTGGTATATTTTAGACCGCTAGCGGCAAGCGCCTTTTTAAACTCAACAATTAGAGCGTCAAACTCTAAATTTTCGATTTTTGCATTCATAATTTTGTCCTTTCTGTAGAATTTACTTCTGAACTGGCGTTAAAATCGCTAGGTTCAGTGCTTTGATTTTGATCCGAGTTCATACGAGCAGTAGAATTTTGATCTTTTAAGAGCTTATCATCCATCTTAGAACCGATAGAATCCAAGCTTTGTTTGATCTTCGGATCGTCTTTGAGATTTAAAATCCAATTTCCTATTTTTAAAAAAATCGGCGCAGTTTTGCTGCTTTCAAAATACTTTTTGGTCTGTTCATTCATCGACATAGGACCGCTTGCAAGCGTAACGATAACGGCAAAAATCAAGAAAATTTTACTTACGCTAAATACGAAACCACCGATCTTATCGACAAATCCGAGTCCGCTCCATTTAAAGAATTTTGAAATGATTTCGCCTATAATCAGACACGAGATCCATACGCCAAAAAGCACAGCGATAAAGCCGATGAGAACCTGCGTCGTGTCGCCCGAAAGCACGCCGTTTGCATTCTGTAAAGCTGGAATTTTTGCTGCAATCCACTCGCCTGCCATAGTTTTATAACGCATCGCGGCAAAAAGACCGCCGATGAGACCCAAAATTCCAAAAATTTCTTTTACAATGCCATTAGTGATGCCGCGCAATCCGAAGAGCACTACGAGTACTAAACAGCCGACGTCGAACCAATTAATACCTTCCATCAAGCACCCACCACGCCTATTAGCTCTTGTAGGTTAGTCGAGTACCTAAACGCCGTGTCTTTTGAAATTTGATTTGCACGGATCGCTTTAACCATCGCTTGAGTTTGAGTTATCATACCGGTAGATTGCTGATTTAGCTGCATTTGAGAGTAAATCTGATGTACCTTGTTTTCTCGGATTAGAT
>NZ_CALIMQ010000067.1 GCF_938045535.1 uncultured Campylobacter sp.
ACATCATTGCAAATGCGCTCACATGCCGATCGATTTTCAGCGCACGGACAACGTAAAACGCACCGCATCTTACAATAAGCGACTTCGCCGTAAAACGCGCTTGTACCGCAGGCGGTACGAAATTTCGTTTTAAATTTATTCGCCGCTACGTCGCAAATTTTATTAAATTTATGCGTACGGCGATAAATTTTCCGTTCTAAAATTTTACGCCGCAGAGCATGTAAGCACATTCGTATCGCAAAACATACCGCATGCAGCCGCACTACGAAACATGCCCACACAAAACACCGCGCGCCAAACAGCTCGTCGCGCCGCCCACGATCCATCGGTTTTTGGCGTGCGACACGGGTACTCACACTGCAAATTAACCGCTGTGAACGACTGCGATACTCCACCATCGGCCTTCAGCGCGCGACGAACTTTTCACTCATGTACTCGCACGCGGCAAGCTAGCCTCTGGCAACTTTTCCTGCTTGTGCAGTCGCAAGACGTTTCATGTCGGCGCGGCGTGATTTAAAATTCAGGTTCGCTGCGGCAAATTTTAAAATTTCGAAATTCTAAAGCCCATAAAAGAAGCTAAATTTTAAAATTTTAAATTCTGTCATTCTTTGTAAATTTATAAAATTTGAAATCGCAAAATTTTTACAATCAATTTTTAAATTTTAAAACCGCCCTATTTCTACTCCGCTTGCACTTTAAAATTTCACGCCGCGATTAAAATTTGGCGCCAAGAACACAGCGCTCAATTAAACCGCGCCTTAAATTTCAATACGTCTTAAAGCGGGCGCGCCGTAAACGCAAGCTGTAAAACGCGCTGTTTGCACTGCGCCGAGCCTACTTTTGAAGCATCTCGCTACCGCTACGCCGCAAAATGCTTCGATCGCATCCGCGCAAGCTGCCACACTTTACCACAGCCGCAGGAAAACGAGTATGAGCTGCAAGGCGCGCAAATTTTAAAATTTAAAATCCGCCGCAGGTAACGAAATTTTAAAATTCCGCCGCGGCAAATCCGATAAATTTTAAAATTTCTAAAATTTAAAATTCTATCGATATAGACCCATCAAATTTTAAAAATTCTAGCACCTATAAATCCAATAAATTTCAAAATTTCGCCGCTTAAATTTCATCGAAATTTTAAAGCTTACTTGATTATGTCGCGCTGGCCCTTGGCGTTGATCTCGCTTAAAACGCCCATCTGCTCAAGCTGCTCGATGATCGTCGCGGCGCGGTTGTATCCGATGCGCAAGCGGCGTTGCAGGTAGCTGATCGAGGTCTTCTCCTCCTCCAAAACGATCGCCTTCGCCTCGTCGTAAAGCTCGTCAAGCACGATATTTTGCGGATTGATTATGCCGCCTTCTTGCTTGGCGCCCTCGTTTTCGATCAAAAATCGCTCGTCATAAACGACGCTTTCTTGCGCCTTTAAAAATTCCGCGATCTTGTTGATCTCATTCTCGGTCGTAAACGGCGCGTGCAGGCGGATGAGCCCCGGCGCGGTAGGCGGCGTAAAGAGCATATCGCCCCGCCCAAGCAGGCTGTCCGCGCCCATCTGATCCAAAATCACCTTGCTATCGACCTTTGAGCCCACTCGGAAGCTGATACGGCTAGGCAGATTCGCCTTTATCAGCCCCGTGACGACATCCACGCTAGGGCGCTGCGTCGCTACGATGAGATGGATGCCGCTGGCACGCGCCATCTGCGCCAGACGCGCGATGTAGTGCTCCACGTCCTTGCCGCTCGTCATCATCAGATCCGCGAGCTCGTCGATTATAACGACGATGTAAGGCAAAATTTCGCCCCCCTCGCGCAGCATCTTTTCGTTGTAGTTATCGATATTTTTCGTCCTATTTTGCGCCATGAGCGAGTAGCGCTGCTCCATCTCCGCAACGAGATTACTTAGCGCAATGATCGCCTGCTTAGGCTGCGTGATGACGGGCGTTAGCAGGTGCGGGATGTCGTTGTAGATGCTAAACTCGAGCATCTTCGGATCGATCATTATAAGGCGCAGGCTCTTGGGCGAGTTGCGATACAAAAGGCTAAGCAGCATGGCGTTGATGCCCACGCTCTTGCCGCTTCCGGTGGTACCTGCAATGAGAAGGTGCGGCAGCTTCTTAAGATCCGTGACGAAGGGTTGCCCCACGATGTCCTTGCCAAGCACGATGGTAAGCGGACTGGAAGCGCTTTTAAATACGTCGCTTTCTAAAATTTCGCGCAGATATATCGTATCGATATTTTGATTCGGAATCTCGATGCCTACGACATCTTTGCCAGGAACCGGCGCCTGGATGCGAATGGTCTGCGCCCTAAGAGCCATCGCAAGATCGTCTTGCAGCGTTAGAATTTTACTTACCTTAATGTGCGCGGCAGGGCGAAACTCAAATGTCGTAACGACCGGACCTGAGTAGGTCCGCACCACGTCGCCGTCGATCTTGAATTTACGCAGTTTATCGAGCAGGTCATAAATTTTACGATCGATCTCGCTCTCGTCGATGCTACTTTTCTTTTTCGGCGGCGGGTTTAAAAAATCAAGCGGCGGCAGCTTAAAATCCTTGGGCTTAGCCACCCTGCCCTTGTCGAGCTGATCCAAAAGCCTTTTGTTTTCGGCGACTTCGCTTAGGCGCTCGACCCTTTTTAGCCTGCTCGGCTTTCCCTTTTGCGGCATTTTAAGCTCGCGTTCAGTGGAAGCCTGCGGACCCTGTGCATCACTGAAATTCTGCTCATTTTCAGGCTCGCGAGTATCGTTTAAATTTTGTAAATTTCGCTCACCTTCAAAACTGCGCCCGCTTGCACCTTGCTCCGCAAAATTACCCTGTTTCGCCGAATTGTCCTCTCCGCTCAAAGCGTCATTCAAAGCGTTAAAATTTTCCGCACCTCTCAAGCCCTGCGCAGACGAATGCCTTGCAAGCCCGCCCCTTTGCAATGTATCCGCGTCGCTAGCGAAATCGTCCCCAATTTCATCCTGCGAGCTTTCATCTCTTGAGCCAATAAAGCAGTTTTTGATGATGTCGGTAAAACGGTCTTCAAATATGAGCACTAGCGAAAGCACAAAAATCGTAATATTAAAAATCCACACGCCGACGCTTCCGATCATTCGCCTAAGCCCATCCACTGCAAAGCTTCCGACTGCTCCGCCGCTAGC
>NZ_CALIMQ010000068.1 GCF_938045535.1 uncultured Campylobacter sp.
CCGACTAATCCGACTAATCCGACTAATCCGACTAATCCGACTAATCAAAATTCAACTGGCTAAAGCCTAGCGCGATAAAGCTCGAGTGTAGTAAAACCATGACGTGATAAAACCGGGGCGCGATAAACTCGCCGCAGCTTGAAGGCAAGATTTATTGCTACCGAAGCTTGAGGGAAAAATTTATCGCCGCCGAAGCCCGCAGCTAAATTTTACCGCCCAAGCGCGGAATTTTCGGCTTTGGCTTCGGGCGCCGAAAATAAATCCCAAATTACGCCAATCCGCTTATTACGCCCTCGCTCGTGATCTTCATATTTAGCGCGTTAGGAACCTTCGGCAGCCCCGGCATCAGCATTATCTTGCCGCAGACGGCGACGATGAAGCCCGCCCCCGTGCGAATCTGAAGGTCCTTGACGCTGAGTTTAAAGCCGCGCGCGCGCCCAAGCGCCTTGGCATCGTCGCTGAAGCTATATTGCGTCTTTGCGATGCAGACGTTTAGCCGCTCAAGCCCCAAAGCCTTGATGTGCTGCAGCGCCTTTTGCGCTTCAGGCTCGAAAACGACCTCGCTCGCGCCGTAAATTTTAACGGCGATCTTTTCGATCTTGCTCGCCGTATCGTCGCTAAGCTCGTAGGCGAATTTTAGCTCCTTGGCGCGCTCGCACTCATCTACTACGAGGCAGGCTAGCTCAAGCGCGCCCTCGCCGCCTTTGGCGAAATTTTCGCAAATCGCCATCTGCACGCCGCGCTGCTTGCAGTACTCGCGTACGAAAGCGATCTCCTCATCGCTATCGAAGCTGAAGCGATTAAGCGCCACGACGGGATTTAGCCCGAAGTTTTGTAAAATTTCAATATGCCCGCCTAAATTTACGATGCCTCTTTGAAGCGCGGCAAGATCCGGGCTCGCGATACTTTCTTTATCCGCGCCGCCGTTGTATTTAAGCGAGCGGATCGTGCTAACCAGCACCGCGGCATCCGGAGCGATGCCCGCGCGGCGACACTTGATGTCGATAAATTTCTCAGCCCCGAGCTCGCTTCCGAAGCCCGCCTCCGTCACGGCGTAATCGGCAAGACTTAGAGCTAACTTACTCGCCATTATGGAGTTGCAGCCGTGCGCGATATTTGCAAAAGGACCTCCGTGCACGAGTGCGGGCGTGTGCTCAAGGCTTTGGATGAGATTTGGCTTCATCGCGTCTTTTAGCAGGATCGCCACGGCATCCGCGCAACCCAGATCGCGCACGTATATCGGCTCTCCCTGCGTATCGTAGGCGACCATGATGTTTGCGATGTTTTCCTTAAGCTCGGCAAGATCGTTCGAGAGGCACAGAACCGCCATTATCTCGCTAGCTGCGGTGATATTAAAGCCGTCCTCACGCTCTACTCCGTCGGTGCGTCCGCCCTGTCCTACGGTGATGTGGCGCAGCGCGCGGTCGTTCATATCCATGCAGCGCTTCCATAAAATTTTATCGATCTTTAGCGGGTTTTCTTGATACAGCGAGTTGTCGATGACCGCCGAAATGAGATTATTCGCGGAGGTGATCGCGTGAAAATCGCCGTTAAAGTGTAAATTTAGATCATCCATCGGCACCAGCTGCGAATATCCGCCGCCCGCGGCGCCGCCTTTGATACCAAAAACCGGCCCCAGCGACGGCTCGCGCAGCGCAAGACAGACGCTTTTGCCTAGACGCTTTAGCGCGTCGGCTAGACCGATAGAGGTCGTCGTTTTGCCCTCGCCAAACGGCGTCGGATTGGTCGCCGTGACCAAGATAAGCTTCGAAGCGCGCGAGCGCGGCTTGATATTTAGCTTGGCTTTGTAGTGGCCGTACAGCTCGATCTCATCCTCACTAAGCCCCAAATTTTTCGCAACGTTTGAAATTTTATCCGGCTTCGCCGCATTTGCTATTTCGATATCGCTCAACATTTTCTCTCCTTAAATTTAAAATTTTATCGCGCTGTGTTTACGCACCGCCTCTTTAAATCTGCGCATTAGCTCGCGCCGCTATGCGCACCTTAATCCGCCAGCCGCGCAAGATCAAAGCTTGCGCCGCGAAATTTGCCCCGGCTAAATTTCGATCTCGATGCCCACGGGGCAGTGGTCGCTGCCCATCACGTCGCTTAGGATGAAAGCGTCCTTTAGCCGCGAGCGCAAATTTACCGAGATGAAAAAATAATCGATCCGCCAGCCTACGTTTTTGGCGCGCGCGTTAAAGCGGTAGCTCCACCACGAGTAGGCGTCCCGCAGCTCGCCGTGCACGGCACGAAAGGTATCGACAAAGCCCGCCGCCTCGACCTCATCGAGCCACGCCCGCTCGATCGGTAAAAAGCCCGAGGTTTTGGAGTTTGCTTTTGGATTTGCAAGATCGATCTCTCGGTGCGCGGTATTTACGTCGCCGCAAAATATCACCCCGAGCCCCTGCTCCGCGAGGCTGCGCGCGTAGGCTAGGAATTTTGCGTAAAATTCCATCTTATAGGCTAGCCGCGCCTCGTCCTTTTGGCCGTTGGGAAAGTAGATATTAAAAAGCACGACATCGCCGAAGCGGTGCTGCAGCACGCGCCCCTCGTCGTCGGGGAAAAACAGCGCCTTGCTCGTCTCGCTTTTAAATTTAGCTAGGCTTGCCACGCCCGAATATCCCGCGCGAGCGGCGGAATTTAGATCGATCTGAGAAAATCCGAGCTCGTAAAGCCCTTTCGGAGCGTCCTTTTCGCTCACCTTGATCTCTTGCAAGCCCAAAAAATCGGGATTTTGCTCCGCAAGCCACGCAAAGCCGTCTTTGCCGAGCACTGCGCGCAGCCCGTTTACGTTCCAACTAATCAGTTTCAAATTTAGCCTTTGGCGCAAAAATTTTGGTATGATTATACGAAATTTTGACTAAATTTAAAGGAAAATTATGCGCAATCAGCCCAAATACCGATTTTTTGCCAACTGGGGCTACGCGATGGCGGGTCTTGCCGAAATGCTGCGTAGCGAGCGTAGCTTTAGACTCGAGCTTTGCGTGTTCGTCCCGCTTCTGCTGTCGCTATTTTTTTGGAATTTCGGCGCAGTGCTAAATCTATTTTTGATCTTCGGCGCGGTCTTTACGTTCACAACCGAATGCATAAACTCGGCTATTGAGCGCGCGGTCGATCTTGACACGAGCGAAATCC
>NZ_CALIMQ010000069.1 GCF_938045535.1 uncultured Campylobacter sp.
AAACATCTATCTCCTACATTAACTCAATCATATGTTTTATTATTTCCGTTGATTCCGTTCCTAAAACACAAATTTCATACATTTTATTTCTTTTTAAATCAACAATCTGACAATTTGTTTCTTCACAATTCATATTATTTTGTTCTTGTATTGAAACATAGCCATATTCATCATCCAAGTTTTCAAAACCTAAAAAGAATTTGTTTTTGTTAATTGTATCAAAAATCAAAATTTTAAAATTCAGTCAAATTTAAGTGCGTAAATTTAAACCCGCATTTGCAGGCTAAAATTTTACGGAAAATTCTTATCCTTGCTGCTGCACAGCTCGTTTAAAAAGCACTCTTTGCAGTTTGGCTTGATCGCTTTACAGGTGTAGCGGCCGAAAAGCACCATGCCTTGGTGCAGCTTACCAAGATCCGTTTTAAAAGCCTCGCTAAGATCGTGCTCCGTAAGCTCGGGCGTCTTTGCACGGCTCAGCCCTAGGCGATGCGCGACGCGAAAGACGTGCGTATCTACCGCCATCACGTTTGCGCCCGCGCCCTCTAAAAGCACGACGTGAGCGGTCTTTTGCCCCACGCCCGCAAGAGATTTGAGCCCCGCTTCATCAAGCGGCACGACGCCGTCAAAGTCGCTAACCACCGCCTGTGCCATTTTGATTAAATTTACCGCTTTGTTGTTGTAGAAATTGCACGAGCTGATTAGCAGCTTAACGCTTGCCAGATTGGCCTTTGCAAGCTCTGCAACGCTTGGGAATTCCGCAAAAAAGCGCGGCGTGATCAAATTTACCCGCTTGTCCGTGCACTGCGCGCTAAGCATCACGCAGACTAAAAGCTGATAGGTGTCTTTAAATTTCAGCTCGCTGCGCTCTTCTGCGAAGTTTTGTAAAATTCTCTTTTTTATCTCTAAAATATCTTTTTTGCTTCTCATTTGTATTTCCTCAAGGCGGAATTCTACCCTAAAATTCTAAAGTACAGTTTGATTGTTAACAACTTTGAGTTATAATCGCCATTAAAATTTTTTTAAGGAATTGTGATGAAAAAAGTTTTATTTACAGCACTTAGTTTGGCTGCCGCTATCAGCCTTAACGCTACCGTTTACGCTACCGTAAATGGCAAAGACGTAACCGAAAAAGAGCTTGCTCCGCTACTTCAAGGCATAGGCAACGTAGATATCGCTGCTCTTAACGCGGATCAAAAAAAGGAGCTTATCGATAAAGGCATCGATCTGATGCTACTAACGGATGAAGCTAAAAAATCGGGCGTTATGGACGAAGATGTTTATAAAAAAGAGCTTGAAATTGTAAAAGATAACTTAGCGCTTCGTGTATGGCAGGCTAAAGAAGCCAGCAAAATAAATATCGACGATAAAGAAATAGCCGATTTTTATAACAAAAACAAAGCGCGCTTTACCGAGCCTGCGAGAATCAAAGCGGCTCAGATCGTCGTTAAAACCGAAGCTGAGGCAAACGATATTATTAAGCAGTTAAAAGGGCTTAGCGACAGTGCACTATTTACTAAATTTGCAGAGCTTGCCAAAGCCAAATCTATCGATCCGCAGGCTAAACAAACCGGCGGCGAGCTAGGCTGGATGCCTAGCGATCAGGTCAAGCCTTTTGCCGATGCGATCTCTAAGATAAAAGATGGTCAAATCACTACTAAAGCTATTAG
>NZ_CALIMQ010000070.1 GCF_938045535.1 uncultured Campylobacter sp.
TTCCGCTTCTGCCTCCTCTTGTTTATCACGTAAATAAGTAGCGATTTCAGCTTCGGTCTTCTTCTCGACAGCCTCCATCAATTCTACCTTTGCGCCTTTATAGATATTAATTATATAGGTTTTCTTATCGCATTAAATTTGATAGTAGTCTTGGTTTGCGCCGCTTTTCCTTTTATGAAAAAGAATTATATATTTTTTCTACTGCTTGTCTTAAATTTAGCTTTGTATTTGAATAATATCTACACCCCTTTTGAAAAGCCCGAGCTTTGGACTTATAGCATACCTGCGCTGGCAAATGCGACATATGTATTAGTAGCGCTAGTTTATGCTTCGGGATTTGTCGCTTTTGTCCCGCTTGCGGCATATATCTGTTTTTTATACTCGCTCTGCGCCGTTGCTTGCGGCATACGTGAAAAATTTCAAAGCTTACGCTAAATTTACGATTAAAGTTTTAAGCCATCGTTTCGTATAATTTCGCAGAATTTCAAGGATTGCGTATGAAAATATATCTATATAAATTACTTCTAGGCATCTTACTGACGGGCGTATTCTCATTCTCGCTCGGCTTTACTTTATCGCACGTAGGCATCATATCAAATGCGGTTTTTGGCGTACCGCTATTGCCCTACGCTTCCTTGGGCGCCGAGGTCGCAAAAGCTATCCTAACGATAATATCCGCATTTTATATCGCAAATAAAATTATTAATTTTCGCATTTTAGGCATCGATTGCAAGCTAAATTTTATATTTTTTATCGCCTTTTCGACGATAGGCGTGATTATCGTTAGTCTGCTATCTTTATTTATGATCGTCGGCATAATGATATTAAATAAATCAGAAATTACATTTGCGGCGATGTGCCTATCCCTCGGATCGATTTGGACCGCTTGGCTATTTCATATCAGCGGATACAAGCTTGGTGCTTTCTTGCAAAATTGCAGCCCTAAAAGGAAATATAATATAGATAAAGTGCTAGTGTTCGTCATAATAATAGTAGTTGCGCTGATTTTTATATCGGCAGTAATATAAACCTTTCATTTTAAAATTTTAAACCAGCCGTAGAATTCGTTCGCTTCTAGATGCGGATCGCCCGCGCTGGAGATAAAAAGCGGTCGTAACGCGGCATTTGCTTTAAAATTTCCCGCGTCCCTCATCTGCGCGCTGTAAAAAATAAGCGCATGGCTCGCAAACTGCGCGAACTCGTCAAACGAACTCGCCCCCACCTCTATCATCGTGATTTTGGCACCCGCAGGCAGCGACTGCGAGACCTCCACTTTGCGCCCTGCGATGCCAAAAAGCGGAATGCTCGCATCAAAATCCGAAAGTGCGCGGCGCGAACGAATCCAAACATCGGGTGCGCGCGGCTTTAGATTTTGCGACGCGGCACGCACGTCTAGCGCCGACATATCGGCTCTGCCTGCCAAAGTGCTAATTTCATCAAATTTAGCCGCACGCACGTCCAGCGTCGGTCTGTCGACGCGCACGGTCTGCCCGCCCACGCCTACGTAATCGCATACGCCGCGCAACTCGTGCACGAACGCGCGCTGCTTCTCGCTGCCGATTCGCCCATGTACCGCGCCGTTTAGCGCGGCGTTGATTTTGATGAAGCAAAAGCCGCTCTCGCGCGCCAGATAAAACGGCTCCGCAAGCTCCGCTGCCGCGGTATGGCAAACGTCAAATTTCACCTCTATGCCCCCGCGGCGTAAAATTTCCGCGCCGCCCGCAGCCTGTGCGTTCGTATCGCGCGTGCCGATTACCACGCGCGACAGTCCGAGCTCCGCCAAAAGCTCGGCGCAAGACGGGGTCTTGCCGCGGTGTGCGCAGGGCTCGAGCGTGACGTAGGCGCAAGCGCCGCGCAAAAGCCCGCCGTGGCGGTTTAAGATGAAATCGTAAGTGAAGCTCGGCTGCAAAAACGCGCTTTTTAGAGCTTTTGTGTTTTGAAATTTTACGCCGAATTTGCGGGCGTATTCGCAAGCGAAATCCTGCGCAAAATTTACGTCCAGATCGCACAGCGCGGCGAAAACAGCGTTTACCTCGGCATGCAAAAATCCCGCTTTTTTGTGCGCGCCTATACTTAGAACTCTGCCGCTCTTATCCAGCAGCGCGCAGCCCACGGCGGGGTTGGGTAGCGTCAAGGCCTGATAGCGCCACGCAGCTCGCAGCGCCAAATCCATGTAAAATTCGTCGTTCATACAAAATCCAAAATTTAAATTGTCCCGCTTCGCCGCGATTGCTTAGCAAAATTACGGCAGAGCGGAGAACTCGCCTACTCCCAGCAAATCGCGCCTCGGGCGCAAACCGACTCGCCCACCTGCGCCCTTCCTCGCTGCGCTGGATGACGCCGACCTCGCGCTTTAGCCTATCTGTAAGGCATCGAGCTTGCTTTAAACGCTAAATTATCAGAGCTTGCAAGTCGCGCGCCGTATGTGCCTGAGAGAAATTCCGCGTAGATACGAAACTGCGAAATCTTACCACAGGTTTTAGAATTTTATCCTAAATCGCAAATTTTGCGGCGTCCGTTTCGCGCGCGAACGGCACAAAATTTTACGCTTATCGTGCAAAAGAGCGTCTGCCAATAGCGCGGAGGAGCCGGCTTTGCGAAGTAAAATTTTAATAGGCGCATGGCAGAACCGCAATCGAGCGTGAATATACAGCCCCGAAAGGCACGGCTTAATTTCAGCTCAAATTCA